>NZ_JARAVO010000359.1:0-6549 GCF_033792805.1 Streptomyces sp. PA03-1a | reverse complement strand
GGGCAGGAGTGGGGCGGCGGCGTGGCGGACATCGGCGGCTCCTGGTCCGGGTGGTCCGGCGTGGTCCGGGTCGTGGTCCGGGTCGTGATCCGGTTGGTCCGGATGTCTCCGTGGTGGTCTCCGGGGCTTCCCTGGGCGGCGGCCCGCGGACGTCCCCGCGCACCGCTTGCTGACGCTCCATCAGATGTGCCTGTGGACGGTAGCTCCGGCCCCTGCAAGTCGCAAGGCCCGTGACGGTGCGGATCGGCCGGCTTGGTGCACGACCCTTGCGCCCGCGTACCGCCGGTAATCAGACTGCTGGGCGGAACTAGAACGCGTACTAGTTCTGCCGTGGGCGCCGGGACGCCCCGCGGCCGAGGAGAGGACGAGGTACATGGCCGCTGAACCCGTCATCGTCGAAGCTGTACGCACCCCCATCGGCAAGCGCGGCGGCGCGCTCGCCAATCTGCACCCCGCCTACCTGCTCGGTGAGACGTACCGCGAACTGCTCGGCCGCACCGGCATCCAGCCCGACGCCGTGGAGCAGATCGTCGGCGGTACGGTCACTCACGCCGGGGAGCAGTCGATGAACCCGGCGCGCACCGCCTGGCTGGCCTGCGGGCTGCCGTACGAGACGGCCGCGACGACCGTGGACTGCCAGTGCGGTTCCTCGCAGCAGGCCAACCACATGGTCGCCAACATGATCGCGGCCGGGGTGATCGACATCGGCATCGGCTGCGGCGTCGAGGCCATGTCGCGGGTGCCGCTCGGCAGCGGCTCCAAGCACGGGCCCGGCAAGCCCTTCCCGGACGAGTGGAACGTGGACCTGCCCAACCAGTTCGAGGCGGCCGAGCGCATCGCGCGGCGCCGCGGGCTGACCCGGGAGCACGTCGACCGGCTCGGGCTGATCTCGCAGGAGCGGGCCGGGCGGGCCTGGGCCGAGGAGCGCTTCAAGCGGGAGACCTTCGCCGTGCAGGTGCCCACGACGGAGGAGGAGCAACTCGCCGGCCAGGGCATGTGGCGGCTGGTCGACCGTGACGAGGGGCTGCGCGACACCAGCATGGAGGCGCTGGCCGGGCTGAAGGCGATCATGCCGACGGCCGTGCACACCGCGGGGAACTCCTCGCAGATCTCCGACGGCGCGGCGGCCGTGATGTGGGCGTCCAAGCGGATGGCGCGGGCGCTGAAGCTGCGCCCGCGGGCCCGGATCGTGGCGCAGGCGCTGGTCGGCGCTGACACGCACTACCACCTGGACGGACCGATCGATGCGACGCGCGCGGTCCTCGGCAAGGCCGGCATGACGCTGGACGACATCGACCTCGTCGAGATCAACGAGGCCTTCGCCTCGGTGGTGCTGTCCTGGGCCCAGGTCTTCGACCAGGACCTGGAGAAGGTCAACGTCAACGGTGGCGCGATCGCCCTCGGCCACCCCGTGGGCGCCACCGGGGCCCGTCTGATCGCCACCGCGCTGCACGAACTGGAGCGCGCGGACAAGGAGTTCGCGCTGATCGTGATGTGCGCGGGCGGGGCGCTCGCGACGGGCACGATCATCCAGCGGATCTGAGCCGGCGGGACGCGGGCAGCGCGCCGGGGCCTTGCGCCGGGGCGCTGCGCCGGGCCAGGGACCGGGCCGACGGCAGCTGCGACGGGCGGCCGGCCGTGCCGGTGCGGCCGCACACCGCGAGCGGGACCCGCGACGTGCCGATCGGCAACAGCGGGAGCTGCCGCGCCGACCTCGCGGCGCACGGCGTGCGGGCGGCGCCGGCCGACCCCGGCGACACCGACGGCTTCGGCGCGTTCCTGCGCTCGGCGCCCCGCGTCGCGCGCGCTGGTTCGCGGCGCCGGCCCGTCAGCGTGCCTGAGGCGGCACGCGCGACGCGCCGTCTCCGCTCCCGTCCCCGCCACCGTGTACGTCCACGAAGGCCACCGGTGCGCCGAACGCGGCGCGCCGGGTGGCCCGGCGCAGGGCGCGCAGCACGAACGGGCCCAGGGTGAGGACCAGGACGGCGGTCAGCACGGCGCGCGGGACGTCCCAGCCGAGCGAGGTGGCCAGGCAGTACGCGGCGAAGCGGGCGAGGTTGTCGGGGAGCGGACCGCCCGGCACGAAGGAGACCCCGGAGGACATGCCGCCGAGGTACGGCCAGCCCTGCAGGTTCATGATCGTTCCGTAGGCGATCGAGGACACCGCCCCGTAGCCGGCGAGGAGGACGAGCTCGCCCCGGCCGCGCAGCCCGCCGGCGCCCGGGAGCAGGCCCGCGCCGAGCGCCACCCAGCCCATCGAGAGCATCTGGAACGGCATCCACGGCCCGACCCCACCCGTGAGCAGGGCCGACGCGAACATCGTCAATGCCCCCAGCGCGAAGCCGAAGCCGGGGCCGAGCACCCGGCCGGACAGCACGACGAGGAAGAACATGGGCTCGATGCCCGCCGTGCCGCCGCCGAGCGGACGCAGCGCCGCTCCCGCGGCGGCCAGCACCCCCAGCATGGCGACGGACTTGGCGCTCAGGCCCTCCTCGTCGTCCGCGATCGTCGCCATGACGATGGCGAGCAGCAGCGGCAGCAGCAGCGCGAACAGCCAGGGTGCGTCCTCGCTGTGGGCCAGCCCCGAGTCCGGCTCGGCGAGCAGCGGCCAGCCGAAGGCGGCGACGCCGATCACCGAGACAAGCGTCAGCGCGACGACGGCCCGGCGGCCCAGCCGGACCGCGCGCGGTGGACGCGCGGTCACGCCGTGCCCGCCAGGGCCGCCTCGACCTGGCCGACCGTCAGCCAGGGCAGCGGGCTGAGCACCTTGGCCACCTGCGGGGCGAAGGCGGGCGAGGAGACGACGACGTCGGGGGTGGGGCCGTCCGCGACGAGGTCGCCGTCGGCGAGGACGACGACGCGGTGGGCGAGTTCGGCGGCGAGTTCGACGTCGTGGGTGGCGAGGACGACGGCGTGGCCGTCCGCCGCCAGGGCGCGCAGGTGCGCGGCGAGACGGGCCTTGGCGGCGTAGTCCAGGCCGCGGGTCGGCTCGTCGAGCAGGATCAGCGGGGGCCGGGCGGTCAGTACGACGGCGAGGGCGAGCGCGAGGCGCTGGCCCTCGGACAGGTCGCGCGGGTGGGTGCCGTCGGCGACCCCGGGCAGCAGTTCGCCGACGAGGGCGCGGCAGGTGCCGGGGGTGGCGCGGGCGTCGGTGTCGGCGGCGGCGCACTCGGCGGCGACGGTGTCGGCGTACAGCAGGTCCCGGGGGTCCTGCGGGACCAGGCCCACGCGGCGGATCAGCTCCGCGGGCCTGGTGCGCGACGGCTCCAGCCCGCCGACGGTCACGCTTCCCGAGGTGGGGGGCCGCATCCCGGCGAGGGTGGACAGCAGGGTGGACTTGCCCGCGCCGTTGCGGCCCATGAGGGCCACGGTCTCGCCGGGCCGTACGGTCAGGTCGACCCCGCGCAGCGCCTCCAGCCGTCCGCGGCGCACGGTGAGTCCCGCCACGGCCGCGACGGGCTCGCCCGCGGCGGGCGCGGGCGGCGCGGGCGGGGTGCGGCCGTCGAGGCGTTCGCGCAGCGGGGCGGCGGCGCGGCGGGCGTCGCGCACCGACAGCGGCAGCGGGGACCAGCCCGCGAGCCGGCCGAGCGCGACGACCGGCGGACGCACCGGCGAGAGCGCCATGACCTCGGCCGGCGGACCGGAGACCGGGGCGGCGCCCCCGCCCGGGAGGAGGACGACCTGGTCGGCGTACTGCACGACCCGCTCCAGGCGGTGCTCGGCCATCAGCACGGTCGTCCCCAGGTCGTGGACGAGCCGCTGCAGCACGGCGAGCACCTCCTCGGCCGCGGCGGGGTCGAGCGCGGACGTCGGCTCGTCCAGCACCAGCACCCGCGGGTGGACGGTGAGGACGGAACCGATGGCGACGCGCTGCTGCTGCCCGCCGGAGAGGGTGCTGATCGGGCGGTCGCGCAGGTCGGCCAGACCCAGCAGGTCGAGGGTCTCCTCGACACGGCGGCGCATCACGTCGGGGGCGAGGCCGATCGACTCCATGCCGTAGGCGAGTTCGTCCTCGACGGTGTCGGTGACGAAGTGCGCGAGCGGGTCCTGGCCCACGGTGCCCACCAGATGGGCCAGTTCGCGCGGTTTGTTGCGGCGCGTGTCGTGCCCGGCGACGGTGACCCGCCCGGTGAGGACGCCGCCGGTGAAGTGCGGCACCAGACCGGAGACGGCGCCAAGGAGGGTGGACTTGCCGGTGCCGGAGGGCCCGACGACCAGGCAGAGTTCCCCCTCGGGGACGGTCAGCTCGACACCGGCGACGGCGGGCGCCGCGGCGCCCGCGTACGTGACGGAGACCTGCTCGAAGCGGATCACGGGCGGGCTCCCTTCAGGTGCGCGGGCAGCAGCCCCAGCAGGACGGCGGCCGCGGGCCACAGCGGCAGCGACGGCGCGGTCAGCGGCACCACGGGCGGATCCAGGTCGGCGGGGGAGGCCCCGGCGGCCCAGATCGTCAGCGCGGCGACGGCCACGCCCGAGGCGGTGATCAGCCACGCGGTCGCGTCCCAGCGGTCGGGACGGTAGCGGGTGCGGACGGAACGGCGCCCGCCGAGCCGCAGCCCCGCGGCGGCGGCGGCCAGACCGGCCAGCAGCAGGGGCAGGCCGTACGCGGCACCCGCGGCGGCCAGCAGCGCGTAGGTGCCGGCGCACAGCCCGAGCAGCCCGCCGAGGGTCAGCGCGGCGGTCGCCCGGCGCACGGCGGGCGGCACCTCGGCCGTACGGCCGTAACCGCGGGCGTCCATGGCGGCCGCGAGGGCGACGGAACGCTCCAGCGCGCCCTCCAGCACGGGCAGGCCGACCTGGAGCAGCGCCCGTACGCCCTTGTCCGCGCGGCCCCGCAGCCTCCGGGCCGTCCGCAGCCGCCGGACGTCGGCGACCAGGTGCGGCGCGAACGTCATCGCGACGACCACGGCGACGCCCGCCTCGTACAGGGCGCCGGGCAGCGACTTCAGCAGCCGCGCGGGGTTGGCCAGGGCGTTGGCGGCGCCGAGGCACGCCAGGAGCGTGGCCAGCTTCATGCCCTCCCGGAAGGCGAACCACAGCCCCTCGGCGGTGACCCGCCCGCCGAGACGGACGCCCCGCGCCCAGTCGGGCAGCGGCACTTCGGGGAGGGACACCACGGTGTGCGTGCCCGGGATCGGCGACCCCAGGACGACGGCGAAGGCGAGCCGGATGGCGATGACCACCAGACCCAGCCGGAGGAACGCGGCGTACGACCGCGACCAGGGCGCGTCCGGCACCCGGCACACGGCCACGACGTATCCGGCGACGGCGGCGAGCAGCGCGAGCAGCGCCGGATTCGTCGTCCGCGACGCGGCCGTGGCGAGCCCCAGCGCCCACAGCCACCACGCCCCCGCGTGCGGCCCGCGCCTCCGTCCCGCCCGTCCGCCCTCCGTGCCCGCGTCCTTGGTGCGGTCGGGCAGCCGGAGCAGCGCGCGCAAGCGGGCGGAGCCGCCGCCTTCCGCGCTGCGGGGGAGGGTGCGGTGGTCGCCCCCGGCGGGCGGTGTGAGGACCTGTCGGGGGCGGGTTGCCGCGCCAGGCAGGGCGGTTGCGTGGCCCGTGGGCGGTTCGCCGGCGCCGCCCCCGGGGGCGATGTCCCCCAGGAGCCGTGCTGCCGCGCCGCCGGGGCGGATGGCCGGGGCGGCCGACTGGCCGTGGCGCTGCGTCGCGGCCCGCGCGTGGGGTGCGGTGGCCGTGCGTGGTTCGCCGGTCTTGTGGAGGGGAGTGTCGGCGCTGCCCAGGGGGGTGTCGTCCCGCTGGGTCCGCGTTGCCGTGGCCGGCGTGCCGGTCGGACCGTCCGCGGGTCCGGCGGTGCCGGCGCGGTGGCGTCGGCACCGCGGATCCTCGCCCTGCGTCGCGGCCCTGGCGGCGCGCGAGGGGAGGGCGGCGGCGCCGGGCCGCGGGGAGGGCGTGGCGGTGGTCACGGGCGGTCGCTCCGGCGCCGTCGGGCCTGCCAGGTCCTCCCGGGTGCGCGGACGCAGTGGGGCGGGGGCGCCCGATACCTCGGCCTGCGCGGTGGTCGCATCGCCCGTGCGCGGTTCGGCGGGGGTGTCGGCAGAGGGGAGGTCCGTCCGCCGGGGCCGGGCGGCCGGGCCGGTCAGGTCGTCGCGGTTGTGCGGGCGCAGCCGCGCAAGCAGGGCGAGGGCCCGCAGGGCACGCGGTCCGGAGACCGGCGCGCCGCTGGTCCACCGCAGGGGCGTGGCGGTGGTCACGGGCGGTCGCTCCGGCGCCGCCGGACCTGCCAGGTGGCGGCCGCGGCGACGACGAGGACGACGGCGGCGGCGCCGTACGTGCCGAGCGCGGGACCGGAGGAGGGCGCGGGCGCGGGCGCGGGGGGCGCGGCGTCGTCGGTGACCTGCTCGCCGCAGCCCGTGGCGGGGTAGCCGGCGATGGCGCAGACGAGGCCCGCGGAGTTGTAGCGCAGCGGGGGCGCGACGGCGGCCAGGGCGTCGGCGGAGGTGGCGTCGGCGGGGACGCGGGCGCAGGCGGTGCGGGCGGCCGGGGCGCCGGCGGCGGTGCCGAAGTCGAGCAGCAGGGCGACGCGCTTGGTGC
>NZ_JARAVO010000358.1:0-6574 GCF_033792805.1 Streptomyces sp. PA03-1a | reverse complement strand
CCACACGGTATCGTAGCTGAACACGCGTGCAAGGACGTCTGTGTCAAAGAGGCGCAGGTCAAGGCCCGCTTCCGCCCGGCGGTGCGGACTGTGCAGGCGAGGTCGGTCGCGTACAAGAAGGAGCAGGGCTTCTCTGTCGCGTAGCAGCGCGAGGACGGCACACGGGCCGACCGGGGGCACCACGCGCCCCCGGTCGGCCTGAGGGGCTGCCGCGCGCTACTCCGCGACCGAGAAGCCCTGCTTCTTCATGTCGGCGACCGTCGTCGACTGCACCGTGCCCAGCGCCGGGCCGAAGCCGGCCTTGTCCTGCGCCGCCTTGCCGAAGGCGTCCTTGAACGCGCTGTAGGCGACGTTCACGTTCGGACCCCACGCCCCCGGGGCGGTGGTCTTCGCGATCTCGGCCGCCTTGGTGTAGAAGTCCGGCTGGTTGGAGAAGAACTCCGGCGCCTGGGCGAGCGCGTCCCCGGTCTGGGCGGCCGTCGCCGCCGGGTAGATGCCGCCGTTCTTCACCAGCGCCGTCACGGCCTCCGGGTCGGTGTTCAGCCAGGTCGCGAACTTCACCGCGGCGTCCTTGTGCTTCGAGTCGTTGCTGATGCCGGTCGTGGAGCCGCCCCAGCTGCCCGTGACGTTCTCACCCGCGTTCCACTGCGGCAGCGGCGCCATGGCCCACTTGCCCTTGGTGTCGGGGGCCGCGGTCGTCAGCACGCCCGGCGCCCACACGGCGCTGACCCAGGCGATCTGGGTCCCGGTGTTGAGCGCCTTGTTCCACGCGGGGGTGTACATCGGCTGGTTGTCGACGACGCCCTCCTTGACCAGGCCGCCCCAGAAGTCGGCGACCTTGGTGGAGGCGGCGTCGTCGACGGCGACGTTCCACTCGTCGCCGGAGGTCGTCCACCACTTCGCGCCCGCCTGCTGCGACAGGCCCGCGAACAGGCCGGGGTCGGTCGCCGAGAAGGTGGTCAGCGACTTCTCGGCGTCCTTCTTCTTCAGGTCGCGGGCCGTCCGCGCGAACTCGTCCCACGTCGTGGGCACGTTCAGGCCGTACTTCGTGAACAGGTCCTGGCGGTAGTAGAACATCAGCGGCCCGGTGTCCTGCGGGATCGCGTACACCGCGTCGGAGCCGAGGGTCACCTGCTGCCACACGCCGTCGGCGAAGTCCTTCTTCACGTCGCCCGCCTGCCCGGATATGTCGGCCAGGACGTCGTTGCTCACCAGCGTGGGGAGGGCCTGGAACTCGGCCTGCACCAGGTCGGGCGCCTTGTGCGCCTTCGAGGCGGTGATGATCTTGGTGACCAGGTCGTCGCCCGACGCCTGCTTCTTCACCGTGACCGTGATGCCGGCCTCCTTGCCGGGACCGGCGTTCCAGATCGCCGCGACCTTGTCCAGGCCGGGGGCCCAGGCCCAGTACGTGAGGCTGACCGGTCCGGACTCCGCCTTGTCTCCGTCTCCGCCGTCGTCCGACGAACCGCAGCCGGCCAGCAGCGTGGTGGAGAGCGCGGCCGCTGCGAATGCGGCGACGAGGCGCTTGTTCATGGGTTCCTCCCCTGACGAGGGTGCGCGGGGGCGCTGTGAGCGTTCACAGTAGAGAAACATCTCCGACACTTGTCAATGCTTGTGGCCGTGCGGTTACCTTGGCCGAGCCGCCCCTCGGGCTGCTGTGCACGTTCCCAGAGTTGACCCAGGAGATCCCATGGCGCGCCTTGCCTACGGCGGCGACTACAACCCCGAGCAATGGCCCGAGGAGGTCTGGCACGAGGACGTCCGGCTGATGCGCGAGGCCGGTGTGACCATGGTCAGCGTCGGCATCTTCGCCTGGTCGAAGCTGGAGCCCGAGCCCGGCCGCTACGACTTCGCCTGGCTCGACCGGCTGCTGGACCTGCTGCACGAGCACGGCATCCGCGCCGACCTCGGCACCCCCACCGTCGTGCCGCCCGCCTGGTTCTACGCCGCCCACCCCGAGGCGCTCCCGGTGAGCCGCGAGGGCATCCGCTACGGCTTCGGCTCGCGCGGCGCCATCTGCCACAGCTCCGCCGCATACCGCCGGGCAGCCGCCCGGATCACCGAGCGGCTGGCCGAGCGCTACGGGAGTCACCCGGCCGTGGCGATGTGGCACGTCCACAACGAGTACGGCGTACCGGTCGGCGCCTGCTACTGCGAGGCGTCCGCCGAGGAGTTCCGGCACTGGCTGCGGGCCCGCTACGAGGGCCTCGACGCCCTCAACGCCGCCTGGGGCACGGCCTTCTGGGGGCAGACCTACGGCGACTGGGCGCACGTCGACGCCCCGCGGCTGACCCCCACCGTCGCCAACCCGGCCCAGCAGCTGGACTACGCCCGCTTCACGGACGAGACCGTCCGCGGCAACTTCACCGCGGAACGCGACATCCTGCACCGGCTGTCACCCGGCATCCCGGTCACCACCAACTTCATGACCGCGCTCAGCCAGTGCGACTCGATGGACTACTGGGCCTGGGGCCGCGAGGTCGACCTCGTCACCAACGACCACTACCTGATCACCGACGGCCGCCGCACCCACGTCAACCTGGCGATGGCCGCCGACCTCACCCGCTCCGTCGCCGGCGGCGCCCCCTGGCTGCTGCTGGAGCACTCCACCAGCGGGGTCAACTGGCAGCGTCGCAACCCCGCCAAGGCCCCCGGCCAGATGGCCCGCAACAGCCTCGCGCACGTGGCCCGCGGCTCGGAGGGCGCCCTGTTCTTCCAGTGGCGGCAGTCCCGCTACGGCGCCGAGAAGTTCCACTCCGCGATGCTGCCGCACGCGGGCACCGACAGCCGCGTCTGGCGCGAGGTGGTCCGGCTGGGCGCCGACGTCGCCGCCCTCGCCGAGGTCGCCGGCACCCGGACCGTCGCGGACGCCGCCGTGCTGTGGGACTGGCAGTCCTGGTGGGCGCAGAAGCTGGAGTGGCGGCCCAGCCAGGACCACGACGCGCGCGAACGCGCCGACAGTTACTACGAGGCCCTCTTCGACCGGCACCTGACCGTCGACTTCACGCGTCCAGAAGCCGACTTGTCGGCCTATCCCCTCGTCGTCGTCCCCGCCCTCTACCTCACCACCGAGGCCGCCGGACGGAACCTGCGCGCCTACGTCGAGGGCGGCGGCACGCTGCTGGTCTCCTACTTCTCCGGCGTCGTCGACGAGCACGACACCGTCCACCCGGGCCCCGCGCCCGGCGCGCTGCGGGACGTGCTCGGGCTGACCGTCGAGGAGTTCGCGCCCCTGCTCGACGGGGAACGGGTCCGGCTCGACGGCCCCGAGGGCCCCGCCCTCACCGGCGACCTGTGGACCGAGGTCGTCGTGCCGCGCGGCGCAGAGCCGGTGTGGACGTACGCCGACGGCCCCGCCGCCGGCCGCCCCGCCGTCACCCGGCACGCCCTGGGCGAGGGCACGGCCTGGTACGTCTCGACCCGGCTCGGCCCCGCGGAGATCGGCGCGGTCCTGGCCGCCGCCGCGGAGGACGCGGGCCTGCCGGACCGGGCCGAACTGCCGCGTGACGTCGAGGTCGTCCGCCGCGCCGGTGAGCAGGGCAGGTACCTCTTCGTGATCAACCACACCGGGTCCGAGGCGAAGGTGCCCCTCGACGCGCCGGGTACGGAACTGCTCACCGGCGAACGGGTCATCGGCCGGCTCAGCGTGCCGCCGGGTGCCGTCCGGGTGCTGCGCGAGGAGTCCTGACCGGGAGGGTCACAGACGGCGGGTCGCCAGCGTGAGGCGGTCGCGCGCGTCGAAGAGGGCGTCCTTGATCAGCTGCTCGTGGGCCGGGGTCAGCCTGGCCACCGGGACCGAGCAGCTGATCGCGTCGCGGGCGGGCGTGCGGTACGGGATGGCGACGCCGAAGCAGCGCAGGCCCAGCGTGTTCTCCTCGCGGTCCACGGCGTAGCCCTGCTCGCGGATCTGGTGCAGCTCCGCGATCAGCTTCTCGCGGTCGGTGTGGGTGTGCTCGGTGAGCGGCTCCAGCGTCTCCGGCAGCAGCTTGCGGACCTGGTCGTCGGTGTACGTGGCGAGCAGCGCCTTGCCGAGCGAGGTGGAGTGGGCCGGCAGCCGGCGGCCGACCCGGGTGAACGGCCGCAGGTAGTGCGAGGACTGGCGGGTCGCCAGGTAGACGACGCTGGTTCCGTCGAGGCGGGCCAGGTGGATGGTCTCGCTGGTGTCGTCCGAGAGCCGGTCCAGGGTCGGGCGGGCCGCGGCGACGACCTCGTCGCCGTCGATGTACGAGGTGCCGACCAGCAGGGCGCGCACGCCGATGCCGTAGCGGGTGCCGGTGGCGTCGGTCTCGATCCAGCCCAGCTCCACGAGCGTGCGCAGCAGCATGTACAGGCTGGACTTGGGGTAGCCCACGGCCTCCTGCACGGCGGCCAGGCTGTGCATGCCGGGTTGCCCCGCGAAGAACTCCAGCAGCTCCACCGTCCGCACCGCGGATTTGACCTGCGCGCCGCCCTCACCTGCAGCCATCTGGAGTGGACCCCCCTTGTTCGGCCGGGACCCGCACAAGTAGGCTCCCGAACAGATTCACAGTTGCGGATGCTGTTCAGTATATCGAACGGAAGGCCTGGAGGTACCCGCGGTGGCCGTACCAGTGTGGAGCGTCGATCCCCGAACCGGGAAGCAGCGGGAGCAGGTCGCCGTGGAAGCCACCGCCGAGGAGGTCGACGCCGCGGTGCGCGCCGCCGCCGCGGCCTTCCCGGCGCTGGCCGACCGCGAGGTGCGCGCCCGGCTGTTGCGCACCGCGGCCGACTTCCTGGAGGAGGCCGGCCCCCGCATCCTGGAGGCCGCCGACGCGGAGACCGCCCTCGGTCCTGCCCGCCTCACCGGCGAACTCGGGCGCACCACCTACCAGCTGAGGGCCTTCGCCGAGATCGTCGAGGAGGGCGCCTTCCTCGACGTCATCATCGACCACGCCGACGCCACGCTCGCCCCGCCCCGGCCCGACCTGCGGCGCTACAAGATCCCGCTCGGCGTCGTGGCCGTGTACTCCGCCAGCAACTTCCCCCTCGCCTTCTCCGTGCCGGGCGGCGACACCGCCAGCGCGCTGGCGGCCGGCTGCCCCGTCGTCGTCAAGGCCCACCCCGACCACCCGGCGACGAGCGAGCTGTGCGCGGACGCGCTGCGCCGTGCCGCCGTCGCCGTCGGCCTGCCCGCCGACGTCGTCTCGGTGCTCCACGGCTTCCAGGCCGGCATCGACCTGATCAAGCACCCGCTGGTTTCCGCCGCGGGGTTCACCGGCTCCGTACGGGGCGGGCGCGCCCTGTTCGACGCCGCCGCGGCACGACCGGTGCCGATCCCGTTCCACGGCGAACTCGGCAGCCTCAACCCCGTGGTGATCACGGAGGCCGCGGCCGAGGAGCGCGCCGAGCAGATCGGCGCGGGACTCGCCGGGTCCGTGACCCTCGGCGTCGGCCAGTTCTGCGTCAAGCCCGGCCTCGTACTGGCCCCGGCGGGCGAAGCCGGCGACCGCCTCCTGAAGTCCCTGGCGGCCGCGGTCGGCGACGTCGCCCCCGGCACCCTGCTCGACGCCCGCATGCGGGACAACTTCATCGCGGGCGTGCGCGAACTGACCACGCTGCCCGAGGTGGAGGCGCCGGTCGAGCCCGGCGACGGCGGCGAGCACCTGGTGCGCGCCGGCTTCGTCTCCGTCCCGGCGGCGCGGCTTGCGGAGGGCGGCGTGCACGACGCGCTGCTGGAGGAGCACTTCGGACCGGTCACGGTCGTCGCGCGCTACGGCGGCGCGGAGGAGGTCGAGGGGGTCCTCGGACGGCTCCCCGGGAACCTCACGGCGACGGCGCACCTGAGCGAGGCCGAGGCGTCCGGCACCGACGCCGACGGCTCCGGCGCGGACCTGCTGCGCCGCCTCACCCCGCTGGCGGGGCGCGTCGTGGTGAACGGCTGGCCCACGGGGGTCGCCGTGGCCCCGGCCATGCACCACGGGGGGCCGTACCCGGCCACGACCTCGACGTCCACGTCGGTCGGCGGCACGGCGATCGAGCGGTGGCTGCGGCCCGTCGTCTACCAGGACGCGCCGCAGGGGCTGCTTCCGGCAGAGCTGCGCGACGGCAACCCCCTGGGGTTGCCGCGCCGCTTCAACGGGCGCCGCGAGGCCTGACGGGGTTCCCGTCTGCGGGCGGCTGCGCCGGGCTGCCCGGTGGTTGTGTGCGGGTGCGGGTTGTGTGCGCCTGCGGCGGGCGGTTTCCCCGCCCGCCCTCCCGATTGCCCGGCGCGGTCAGTGCGGGCCTGCGCATCGTGTGCCTGGGTCGGTGCCGCGCCGGCGCACGTCCTCAGCGTTCGCGGTTTGGCCCTACGTCATTCGGCGCCCGGGTCCGCCGCTCGTCGCTTCCGGGCGCACCCCGCCACACCCCCTCCCGTAGTGCGGGCGCACGACGTCCGGTGGGGGCGAGTAAGGCACCTGCGGCAACCCCGGACCGCCCTCGAACCCCGCCCGGCCGTCAGCCGTCCACACGACCGGAGGGGGTGTGGCGGGGTGCCCCCATGGGGTCCCCCCCGGGCCGAAGGCTGGGGGAGACGAGCGGTGCGTGCGGTGCCGGATGATGTGGGGCAGCGCCGCGA
>NZ_JARAVO010000357.1:0-6674 GCF_033792805.1 Streptomyces sp. PA03-1a | reverse complement strand
TACGGGGGGAGGCCGGGGTACGCGGCGGGACGGGCGTGCCCGCCGCCGTCCGCCGCTCGGTCTGCTGGTCCGCGTACGCCTGCGCCCGCGGGCCCGTGGGGCGCTCGGCGCGCGGACCGGACGCCCTCGGCACGATGTCGCGCCGGCCCGGCGCCGCGCCGAGGCCGCGGGCCTCACGGGCGGCGATCTCGGCCAGCCGCTCGGAGAGTTGGACCGTGCTGGGCCGCTGCTCCGGGTCCTTGGCGAGGCAGGCGTACACCAGCGGGGCCAGTGAGTCCGGCACACCGGTGAGGTCCGGCTCCTCGTGGACGACCCGGTAGAGCATGACCTCCGAACTGCCCTGCCCGAACGGCGAGTCGCCCATCGCCGCGTACGCCAGCGTCGCGCCGAAGGCGAAGACGTCGGTGGCCGGGGTGACCGCCGCCCCGCGGACCTGCTCCGGCGCGAGGAACCCGGGGGACCCGACGGCGGTGCCCACGTGGGTGAGGGTGCTGGCGCCGGTGGACCAGGCGATGCCGAAGTCGATGATCCGGGGGCCTTTGGGCGACAGCAGGATGTTGGAGGGCTTCAGGTCCCGGTGGACGACCCCGGCCTCGTGGACGGCGACCAGCCCCTCCGCCAGCGCGGCGCCGATGGACGCGGTCTCGGCGGCCGGGAGCATGCCGTCCCGGGCGACCTTGTCGTGCAGGGAGGGCCCGGGAACGTACTGCGTGGCGAACCACGGGCGGTCCGCCTCCAGATCGGCGGCGACCAGCCGGGCCGTGCAGCCGCCGCGGATGCGTCTCGCCGCGGACACCTCGCGCGCGAAGCGGGAGCGGAACTCCTGGTCCTCGGCCAGCTCGGGGCGGATCACCTTCAGCGCGACCCGCTGGCCGCGCTTGTCGGCGCCCAGGTAGACGACGCCCATGCCGCCCGCGCCCAGCCTCCGGTGCAGGCGGAACGAGCCGACGACACGCGGGTCCTCGCGCCGGAGCCGCATCATCGCCATGTCGTCCATCCCCGCTGCCTGCCTGGCCAGTCTGACGCCGACAGCTTACGGACTGACCGCCCGTCGCGCCGCGAGGCCGCGCCCGCGCGGGGCGGCGGATTGTCAGTGCCGGATGGGATCCTTGAAGGGTGGGGAAAATTCCGGCCGCTGACGGCCAGGAATTTCGTCATGCCGTCAACAGTCCGTCGGACAAGGGGGATTGACGCCATGAAGGGTGACCGCGTGGAGATAGTCGTCGACGCGGGCGACACGACAAGGACGTACGAAGTGGTCGCCACCAGGGCGGGCCGCAGGGTCGAAACGGCGGTCCGCCGAGGGGTGGTGGAAGTGAGCGAAGTCACCCGGTCCGGCTCCGTGGTGCGCACCGCGCGCTTCATGGCCACCCGGGTCCTCGCCCTGGTCGAGCAGCCCATGCCGACCGGCGACGCGGAGGACGAGGAACGGGGCTGACGGTCCCCGTCCGCGCCCGCCCGGGAGATCCCCTCGGGGATGTCCCGGGGGTGCGGCCGGGTCCCTCCACCCAGGGGAGTACGCGACCGGACCCGGAGTCATCCTCGGGGAGGCCAGGGAAGCGGTACGAGGGCATGACGACCGGCGCCGGCGCCGCGCCTAATGTTGAGGTCAAGCGGCGGGCGGAGCACTCGTCCCCCGAGGTCAAACGCCCGCCGCCCTGACAACTGTGCATGATCACGGACCACGACCGGGAGAGGGCCATGGCGAACACGGTGAGCCGTACGGTGCGGCCGGCGCGCGGCAGCAGGATCGCCGCCTTCGGCATACGCCCGTCGGGCACCCGGCATCCGCTGGTGGCGGTGGCGATGGTGCTGCCGCTCGCGGTGCTGCTCGCGGTGGCCTTCGGGGGCTGGGACGCAGTGGTCACACAGGCGTCGTCCGTAGCTGGTCTGATGGGGCGCTGACAGACGCCCCGCGGCCCCGGAAGAGCGGTCCGGGTCCGCGAGGACCGGTGAACCAACCCCGTGGGGACGGGGGTACGGCGGACGGCATGAATGCCCGGGTACCGTGGCGGTACCCGGGCATCACACCCGGCATTGCCAGTGGGCGGCGCGCTGCCGCACAGTGGGCCGGTGACACGGGGCATGGGGGAGCAAGTGACCAGCAGCGGAGCACCGCTGACGCACGCCTTGGGGGCGGTCGCGGCAGCGGCCTCGCGGGTACCCGCCCAGGCGCGGCCCGCCGTGCTCGCCGAACGGCCCGACGCCACCGTCGTCCGCGGCGGCCGCCTCGTCGCCAAGGCCCACGCCCCGGGCACCGATCCGCAAGAGCTCGACCTGCGGCTGCGCGTGGCCGCCCATCCTCTGCTCGACGGCGTCCTGCTGCCCCCGGCGCCGCTGCCCGACCACGGCGGCGCGTTGAGCGCCGTGCTCCTCGGCCGCACCGTGAGCCTGTGGCCCCTCGGCGAGCCGGTCGACCGCGACGACCCGGACTCCGCACCCTGGGCGGAGGCCGGCACGCTCCTGGCCCGTCTGCACACCGTGCCGGTGGCCGCGCTGCCCGGCCCGCGGCCGCAGATGCGCGGCCCCGTCAGGGCGGCCGGCGCGGTCGCGAGGATGCGCGCCGCCGGCGCCGGCGACCCGGCGGTGCTCGCCGCCTGGCGCGGCCTGCCGCCCTGGGCGCGCGGCGAGGCCCCGCAGCCGCGGCAGGTGCTGTGCCACGGCGACCTGCACATGGGCCAACTGGTGCGCCACCCGGCGCCCGACGGGCCGTGGTGCCTCATCGACGTGGACGACCTCGGGCTCGGCGAGCCCGCCTGGGACCTGGCCCGGCCGGCGATGTGGTTCGCCGCCGGGCTGCTCGACCCCGCCGACTGGGGCCGCTTCCTCGGCGCGTACCGCGCCGGCGGCGGCCCCGCCGTTCCCGCGGACGGCGACCCGTGGCCGCATCTCGACGTGGCGGCACGGGCGTTGGCGGTCCAGACCGCGGCGACAGCCGTCGCCAAGGCCGCGCAGGAGGGCCGCGCACTCGACGGGACGGAACGTACCGTCCTCGATACGTGCCGCCGAATCGCGGAAGTAAAGTGCAGTCCTACGCCGGGGGAGGACCCCCGGCCGGCGCGAACGAGGAGATGAGCCGACGATGCTCTGTCCCAAGTGTCATGGCCCGATGCAGACGTTCACCCGCAGCGGCGTCCAGATCGAGCAGTGCGGCAACTGCCGGGGGATCTTCCTGGACTACGGGGAGCTCGAGGCGCTGACCCGCATGGAGTCGCAGTACGCCCAGCCCGCCCCGCCGCCGCCCGGTTACCCGCAGGCGTACCCGCAGCAGCACGCCGCCCCGGCCTGGGGTGCCCCGCACGGCGGGCACCACGGGGGCCACCACGGCCACCACAAGCAGCAGAGCTGGGCGCACATGCTCTTCTCGTCATGACACGACCGAGGGCCGGAGCGAACGCTCCGGCCCTCGGCTGCTGGTGGACGATACTGGGATTGAACCAGTGACCTCTTCCGTGTCAGGGAAGCGCTCTCCCGCTGAGCTAATCGTCCTCGGTACTGCGGGTGGTGCAGCGTGCGCGATACTGGGATTGAACCAGTGACCTCTTCCGTGTCAGGGAAGCGCTCTCCCGCTGAGCTAATCGCGCTCGGGTCCCCCGTGCCGAAGCGTCGGGGAAGGCCCTCCCGGGCCCAGTGGACGATACTGGGATTGAACCAGTGACCTCTTCCGTGTCAGGGAAGCGCTCTCCCGCTGAGCTAATCGTCCTCAGAGGTGGAGACGGGATTTGAACCCGTGTAGACGGCTTTGCAGGCCGTTGCCTCGCCTCTCGGCCACTCCACCAGCGCGGGGGCGGTGACCCCCACTTCGAGCGGACGACGAGATTCGAACTCGCGACCCTCACCTTGGCAAGGTGATGCTCTACCAACTGAGCCACGTCCGCAGTGTCTCCCCCGGAGCTCGCACCCGGGCGGGACCTCCGCCGATGCGCTTGCGCGTCCCGGCGACGAGTTGAACTCTAGCGGATTACGGCTCCGCCACCAAAACGCGTTTCCGCAGCGTGCCGGGTCGGTGACCAGCGCATCTCGTTCGTCGGCGCCGACTTAGACTCGCACTCGCCCCACCGGACCGACCTGGGAAGCCCCGTGCCCGACCTCGAGCCCCTCGCCAGATTCGGCGGCCTCGTCGCCTCCGACCTGCGGGATGTCACCACCGACCCGGCCGCGCTGGACTCCTCCGGCTTCTGGGCGGTGGTCGCCGGCTTCGAGGGCGACATGGTCTGCGCGCGCTTCGGGAACGTCCGGCCGGAACCCGCCGCGGCCGCCCCCCGCCGGCTCTGGAAGGGCCCCGCCCGCGGCGACTGGACGTCCTCACTGGACCGCGCCGGGTACACCGCCGGAGTGCGCCGCGTCCGCGAGTACATCGCGGCCGGCGAGGTCTACCAGGCCAACCTCTGCCGGGTGCTCACCGCGCCGCTGCCCGAGCCGGACGCCGACGTCGACGCCCTCGCGGCCGTCCTCGCCCGCGGCAACCCCGCCCCGCACGCGGGAACGGTCCGGCTGCCCGCGCACGGCATAGAGGTGGCCAGCGCCTCCCCCGAACTCTTCCTGCGCCGCCGCGGCGAGGTGGTCGAGTCCGGACCCATCAAGGGCACCGGCCGCACCGAGGCCGACCTGCTGCCCAAGGACCACGCCGAGAACGTCATGATCGTCGACCTGGTCCGCAACGACCTCGGGCAGGTCTGCGCCACCGGCACGGTCACCGTCCCCGACCTCTGCGTCGTGGAGAAGCACCCCGGCCTGGTCCACCTCGTCTCCACCGTGCGCGGCGAACTGCGCGAGGGTGCCGGCTGGGCCGCGCTGCTGGACGCCGCGTTCCCGCCGGGCTCCGTCACCGGCGCCCCCAAGTCCAGCGCCCTGCGCATCATCGCCGAACTGGAGACCGCCCCCCGCGGCCCCTACTGCGGCGGCATCGGATGGGTCGACGCCGACCGCGGCACCGGCGAGCTCGCCGTGGGCATCCGCACCTTCTGGATCGACCGCGCCGCCCCCGGCGGCCCCGTGCTGCGCTTCGGCACCGGTGCCGGGATCACCTGGGGCTCCGATCCCGAGCGGGAGTGGGACGAGACGGAACTGAAGGCCTCCCGGCTGCTGGCAGTAGCGTCGGGTACGTACGACTCGAACGAAGGCGAACGGAACCATGGGGCAGAGTGACACCGTGAGCACGACCACCGCCGGCGCGATCTGGGTCAACGGCGCGCTGCGCGAGACCGACGAGGCGTCCGTGTCCGTCATGGACCACGGCCTGACCGTCGGGGACGGCGTCTTCGAGACGCTCAAGGCCACCGGCGGCACCGCCTTCGCGATGGACCGCCACCTGCGCCGGCTGGCCCGCTCCGCGCGCGGCCTCGGCCTGCCCGAGCCCGACCTGGACGAGGTGCGCCACGCCTGCGAGGCCGTCCTCGCCGCCAACCCGGCGCCCCACGGCCGGCTCCGCGTCACCTACACCGGCGGCACCTCGCCGCTCGGCTCCGAGCGCGGAACCACGGGCCCCACCCTGGTCGTCGCCCTCGGCACCGCGACCGTCCGCCCCGACACGACGGCCGTCGTCACCGTCCCCTGGACCCGCAACGAGAAGGGTGCCCTCGCGGGGCTCAAGACGACCTCCTACGGGGAGAACGTCGTGGCCCTGGCCCGCGCCCACCAGCACGGCGCCTCCGAGGCGCTCTTCGCCAACACGCAGGGACGCCTCTGCGAGGGCACCGGCTCCAACGTCTTCGTCGTCCTCGGGGGCAAGCTGCTCACCCCGCCGCTCGCCTCCGGGTGCCTCGCCGGGATCACCCGCGAGCTCGTCATCGAGTGGGCCGGCGCCGAAGAGGCCGACCTGCCCTTCGAGGCCCTCGCCGAGGCGGAGGAGATCTTCGTGACCTCCTCGCTCCGCGACGTCCAGGGCGTCCACCGGGTCGACGACCGCGAGCTGGCCACCGGGGCCCGCCCCGGCCCGGTCACGGCCAAGGCGATGCGGGTCTTCGCGGAGCGGTCCGTGGAGCACCCGAACCCCTGAGCCGGGGCGGTCCCGGGTGGTTGAACCCGTGACGTAACCGCGGCGACCCGGTAGAACTCCACACCATGACCACCACCCTGCGCCCGGCCGAGCCCGAACAGCGCTGGCGCGGCGGAGTACGCGCCCGCCGCTTCCACGTCTGTGTCAACGGGCGCCCGGTGGGGGAGACCACCCTGTGCACCGACGCCCGGTTCGGGCCCGAGGTCGGACGCATCGCCGCACTGCGGATCGACCCCGACCAGCAGCACCGCGGCCGCGGCACGGTCGCGGCCCTCGCCGCGGAGGAGGTCCTGCGGGGATGGGGCTGCCGCCGCATCGAGGTCTCGGTGCGGACGGAGGACGCGGCCGCGCTCCGGCTCGCGGGCGTGCTGGGGTACGTCGTCCGCAACCGGAACATGCTCAAGGCGCTGCCCGACGCGCCGCCCGCGCTGCCCGACGGCAGCGTCGTGCGGCCCATGACGGAGGCGGAGTACCCGGCGTGGGCGGCCCGCAGGCGGGACGAGTACGTCCGGTCCTGGACGCGGCGCGGCGTGCCCGAGGAGCAGGCCCGCGCCAAGGCCGAGGCGGACGACCTGGCCGCCCTCCCCGAGGGGCTCGGGACGCCCGGCGCCGTGCTGAGGGTGCTGGAGGTCGGCGGAGCCGGGGAGGCCGGGCAGGTGGTGGGGGAGCTGTGGGT
>NZ_JARAVO010000356.1:0-6782 GCF_033792805.1 Streptomyces sp. PA03-1a | reverse complement strand
GGTGACGTGGTGGGGCGCGGCGAGGGCGGCGGGTCGGCCGCAGGGGGGACGGACACCGCGGGCACGGCCGGCCCGACCCCGGGGCCCTGCCCCGGGGCGGACAGCAGGTGCAGCGGCACGGCGACGACCGCCGCCACCGCCAGGGACACCCCGGCTCCCGCGGCGGCCCGCAGCAGCCTGCGCCGCGCCGCCACGCGGCGGACCTCCCGGAACCGGCCGGGCGGCGGCCCGAGCAGGACCGTGCCGGGCCGCAGCAGGGCGCTCAGCTCCGGGTCCCGTTCCTCGTCCGGGCCCTCAATGGGTGTGATCAAGGCTTCTCCTCAGTCCGGCTCGCAGCATTTCCCTGGCCGCGTGGAGGTCGGCCTTCACGGTTCCTTCCTTCCGCCCCGTCGCGGCCGCCACCTCCCGGACCGGCATGTCGGCGTAGTAGTACAGCAGGATGGGCACCCGCAGCCGCTCGGGCAGCGACTGGACGAGCATCCGCACCGAAGGGTCGGTCTGCCCGTCGCGTCCCTCGCCCTGACCGTCGACGAGGACCTCCGCGGTGGCGCGCCGCACGGCCCGGCGTTCGCGCTCCACCTTCCGCCAGTGGTCGCGCACGATGTTGGCCGCCGTGACGTAGAGGAAGCCGCGGGGTTCGTCCACGCTCGTCCAGCGCGCCCACAGCCGGGTGAAGGCCTCCGAGGCGATCTCGTGGGCCGTCTCGTCGTCGTCGACCAGCCGCCGGCACCAGCCGGCCAGGCGGGGGTAGAGGGCGGCGAACAGCTCGGACGCCGCTTCGTCCCGGGAAGACCGTTTCAACACTCTCCACATTCCGTCGTTCATCATGCCGCAGGCGTGCCACCGCACGGCCGGGCCGGATGGCGCACCGCCATCCGGCCCGGCCGCCGCTAGTCGCGGTCCCCCGAGGTCAGGGAGGCGAACACCACGACGTTGTCGCGGTATCCGCTCCCGTCGGCGGTGCGGGGGCCGCCGCAGGTGATCAGGCGCAGTTCGGGGCGGTCCACGTCGCCGTAGACCTCCTGGGCCGGGAAGTGCGCCTTGGCCACCGTCCGCACCCGGTCCACGGTGAACTCCGCCGACGCGCCGTCCCGCAGCCCCGCCACGACCCGGTCGCCCGGGCGCAGCCGTGCCAGGTCGCGGAAGACCCCGTCGCCGAACCGGCCGACGGTGACGTGGGCCAGGAGCACGGACGGGCCGAGCTGTCCCGGCGTGGGGGAGTGGCGGTACCAGCCGGCGGGCGAGTGACGCGCCACCGGCGGGACCTCCACCGTGCCGTCCGGGGCCAGCCCCAGTTCCATGACCGGGGTGTCGACCCCGATCGCCGGGATCCTCAGCCGTACCGGGACCGAGCGGGCGAGCGGGGCCGGCGGGGACGGGCGCGTCGGTGCGGCCGCGGGCGGCGCGGAGACGACGGGCGGCGCGGCGACGGGACCGTCACCGGAGCCGCCCGCGCACCCGCCCGCCCAGGGCAGCGCGGCCAGGGCCGCCAGGACCGCGGCCCACCTCGCCCCCGGGGTCATCCGGCGGTGGTGCGCCTGCGCCGCGTCACCACGAACGTGCCGCCGGCCAGGAGCAGCAGGCCGCCCCCGGCCGCCGCCACCACCGTGCCGTCCGGCCCGTGCGCGCCGGCCGGGGACTGCACGCCGGTGTCGGGCGCACCCGCCGGCACCCGGTCGACCTGACGCGGGGACGGCACCGCGGACGGCGCTTCGCTCGGCGCGGCGCTCCGCGCCGGGGCGGGCCGGGCGCTCGGCCCGTCGGCGAACGCGGGCGCCGTCCCCGCCAGCACCGCGGCGCACGCGACGGCCGCGGCGGTGAGAACACTGCTGCGCATGTATCGCTCTCCTTCGTCACCCCGCCCTGCCCCCGGTGGGGCACGGGCGGGTGGTGGCAACTGATCGCGCGGAGAGACGAGGCGGCCCGGAGGCGGGTTGTAAAGAACAGGCAAAGTCGCCCTCGGGAGCTCCTCGCGGGACCCTCGGTGAACGGCGGGCGACGCGGCGGCGACCGGCCGGAGCCGCCGTCCGGCCGGGCGTCACGGTTGGGCAACACCCAGCTCACGGCAGCAGCCGCAGGCCCTGGCGAACGCATCATGAGATCCGGTGGGGGACGTCAAAGGGGGCGGGGAACGGTGGAGTTCACGGTAGAGCGGACGCTCAGGAGACGGGGCCGGCGGTGGCTGATCGGAGGTCTGACGACGGTCGCGCTGGCGCTGGTGTGGCTGGTCGCCTCGCGGAGCGCGACGGGCCCCCTGTTCCTGGGGTTCCTGGCGGCCGTGGGGGCGTGGAACGGGGCGAGGGACCTGCGAAGGGCGCGGAAGCCGTTCCGGCTGCGGGTCGACGCGTTCGGCATCACGCTGCACGACGCGGAACTCGCCTGGGAGCAGATCGAGGCGGTCTCCCTGTGGCACCTCCCCAACACCGGTGAGGACAGCGAGACCACCACACCGCCCAAGCCGCGGCTCACGCTCTGGACGGCGCCCGGCGTCACGTTCCCCCGCAAGCCCGACCGCACCTGGGACGACCGGCTGCGCTACACGCTCGTCGACTGCGAGGACCTCGACCAGAGCGTCCGGGAACTGACGGCCGCGCTCGCCGAGCACGGCGGCGCCGCCTTCGAGACCGCGCCACGGGCCGTGCGCCCGCCGATCCCGGTGACCGTGTCGGGGCCGGAATCGCGCGTGCCCGGCGGGGAGCGGCAGTTCGTCGACGCCCGGCGCGCCGGCACCTGGGTCCTGGTCTGGGCGGCGCTCGCCGTCGTCTTCAGCTACTCGTTCTGGGAACTCGTCCAGGGCGGCTTCACCGGCCCCGTGCCCCTCGGCGCCTTCGGTCCGCTCGGCGCGATCGGCTGCTGGGTCCTCACGGGCCGCTCGTACCGGCGCTGGCGCAAGCCGCTGCGGCTGCGCGTGGGGCCCGCCGGGATCGGCATGCGCGAGGTCACCGGCGAGGAGTCGTTCTTCTCCTGGAAGGACATCGCGGCCGTCACGGTCGGCCGACCGCCGACCACCACCGACACCCGCCCCTGGCTGGTGGTGTGGCCGCTGCCGGGCAGCCGTCCGGACAGCAACCCCTCCTACCTGGTCGACGGCCACAAGGCCTTCGCCCTGGTGCGTCTGGACCGGCTGCCCGGCGGCGCGGAGGCCGTCGTCCCGGTGGTGCGGGAGTACGCGGGGGAGCGGTACGCCGAGACGGCGTGAGCCGTCCGCGGAAAACCGGTTGCGGGGTCTCCCGGAGCACCGGCTAAGGTGTCGCCGTCGGACCGCGGGCAAACCGGGAGGTGTTGGAACGATGACTGCCGTCGAGCTGGGCGCTGCCCCCATCCAGAAGATCATCACCCCCACCTCAGCGGTCGCCGGCTGACCCTGCCCGTCGCGAAGCACCCGACGGCACAGCCGCGCGCGACCGCCCTCCCGAAGGGCTCTCCTCCGTTGACCAACGGATCCGTCCCGCAGCCGTCCACCGCGCTCACCGCCTACGGCTGGGACTCCTCATTCGACTCCGACTTCGCCGTCCACGCGGAGCGGGGACTCACACCCGGCCGCATCGTCCGCGTCGACCGCGGGCTGTGCGACGTCGTCCTCCCCGACGGCTCCGGCGGCCTGAAGGCCGTCCGTGCCGACACCGAGGACGTCTTCACCCGCGACCCCATGGGGATCGCCTGCACCGGCGACTGGGCCGCCGTCGACGAGACGCCGGCGACCGGTCCCGCGGTACGCGCCCTGCTGCCGCGCCGCACCACCTTCGTCCGTTCGACCTCCTCCAAGCGCTCCGAGGGACAGGTCCTGGCGGCCAACGTCGACCTGGCGGTCATCGCCGTGTCGATCGCCGCCGAACTCGACCTCGGACGGCTCGAACGCTTCGTGTCCCTGGCGTGGACCAGCGGCGCGCAGCCGCTGGTCGTCCTCACCAAGGCCGACCTCGTCGACGACCCCGGCCACCTGCTGGACGACGCCCGCGGCGCGGCGCCCGGCGTGGAGGTCCTGGTCGTCAGCGCCGCCACCGGCCAGGGCGTGCCGGAGGTGGCGATGGCGTTGGCCGGCACCACGTCGGTGCTGCTCGGGCAGTCGGGCGCGGGCAAGTCCACGCTCACCAACGCCCTGCTGGGCCGCGAGGTCCAGGAGGTGCAGGCCAACCGCGACAGCGACGGCAAGGGCCGGCACACCACGACCACCCGCGACCTGCTGCCGCTGCCCGGCGGCGGGGTGGTCATCGACACCCCGGGGCTGCGCGGCGTCGGGCTGTGGGACGCCGACTCCGGTCTCACCCGGACGTTCTCCGACATCGAGGCGCTGGCCGGGGAGTGCCGCTTCCCCGACTGCTCGCACGACTCCGAGCCCGGCTGCGCGGTCCTCGCCGCCCTGGAGGACGGCGTACTGACCCACCGCCGGCTGGACAGCTACCGCAAGCTGCTCCGCGAGAACGCGTGGATCGCCTCCCGCACCGACGCCCGGCTCCGCTCCGAGATGCGCCGCGAGTGGAAGCTGCGCTCCGCCGCGGGGCGCGAGATGTACGAGCGCAAGCGCGGCGGCGGCCACCGCAAGGTGTACTGACCGGACCCGGCCCGGCTCCCCGGCGGGGAGCCGGGCCGGCGGTCATCCGGCGCCGTTGTGGCGTTCGCCGCTGCGGCGCAAGGTCAGCGGACTGCCCTCGTGCCAGAAGGTGTAGACGATGCTGCCGAGGCCGAGTGTGACGATGACGATGCCGAGGACGATCGAGTAGACCATGGCTCCTCCAGCCCGTTCGGGGCGCGTTTTACCGCACCTTCACCTTCGATGTCCGAACGTGACCTTCCCGTGGCCGTACCGTCTCACACGCCGTGCGGCCCAACTCGCGTTTCTGCGACCCGAGTTGTCCGCATGTGCGGCTCATGTCGACGGCAGGCCGCCCCGGGCGACGACCCCGGCGTACCAGCGGGCGCTGTCCTTCGGCGTACGGCGCTGGCTCGCGAAGTCCACGTGCACCACGCCGAACCGCTTGCCGTAGCCGTAGGCCCATTCGAAGTTGTCCAGCAGCGACCACAGGAAGTAGCCCTGGACGTCGGCACCGTCCGCGATCGCCCGGTGCACCGCGGCCAGGTGCGCGCGCAGGTACGCGATCCGCTCCGGATCGTGGACCTCGCCCTCGGGGTCGGCGTAGTCGTCGTACGCGGCGCCGTTCTCGGTGACCAGCAGCGGCGTGTCCGGCAGTTCGTCCCGCAGGCGGAGCAGGAGTTCGTGCAGCCCGTCGGCGTCCACCGGCCAGTCCATCGCCGTCCGCGGCCCCGGCGCCGGGACGAACCGCACGTGCCCCTCGGCCCCCGGCCACGGCGACGGCCCCGCATGGCCGCCCGCGGCCACCACGGTCGGGGCGTAGTAGTTGAGGCCCAGCACGTCCACCGGACGGGAGATCACCGCCAGGTCACCGTCGGCCACGAAGGACCAGTCCGTCAGCGCGGCCGTGTCCCGCAGCAGGTCCCGCGGGTAGGAGCCGCGGAACACCGGGTCCAGCCAGATCCGGTTGGCCAGCGCGTCGACCCGCCGGGCGGCGTCCTGGTCGGCGGCGCTCCCGGTGTGCGGACGTACCGCCGCGAGGTTCAGCGTCAGCGACACCTGGGCCGGTACCGGGAGCCGTTCACGCAGCACGCCGACCGCGAGGCCGTGCCCCAGCAGCAGGTGGTGGGCCGCCCGCAGCGCCGCCTCCGGCTCCGTCCGGCCCGGGGCGTGCACGCCCTGCGCGTACCCCAGGAACGCCGAGCACCACGGCTCGTTCAGCGTCGTCCACAACGGCACCCGGTCACCGAGCGCGTCCGCGACGAGCCCCGCGTACTCCGCGAAGCGCTCCGCGGTGCCGCGCGCGGGCCAGCCGCCGGCGTCCTCCAGCTCCTGCGGGAGGTCCCAGTGGTACAGGGTCAGGACGGGGCGGATGCGGTGGTCCAGCAGCTCGTCGACCAGTGCGCGGTAGAAGTCGAGCCCCTTCTGCACGGCCGGGCCCCGGCCCGTCGGCTGCACGCGCGGCCACGACACGGAGAAGCGGTAGTCCGTGAGGCCCAGCTCTGCCATCAGCGCGACGTCCTCGCGCATGCGGTGGTAGTGGTCCGCGGCGATGTCCCCGGTGTCGCCGTTGCGCACCTTGCCGGGCGTGCGGCTGAAGGTGTCCCAGATCGAGGGGGTGCGGCCGTCCTCGGCGGCGGCGCCCTCGATCTGGTAGGCCGCGGTGGCGGCGCCCCACCGGAACCCTTCGGGGAAGGCCGGTGTCGTGTGCAGGGCGTTGGTCGTCCGGGCTGCGGTCGTGGTCATCCGGGGCTCCTTGTGTGCGGTCCGTTGCTGTGTGCGGGTCGTTTGCGCCCGCGGTGGGCGTCCGCCCGCCCTCCCGATTGCCCGGCGCGGTCAGTGACCACCTCGCGCGGTCGTTGCGGGGTCGGTGCCGCGCCGGCGCACTCCCCCAGCCTTCGGCCGGGGGGACCCCCATGGGGGCACCCCGCCACACCCCCTCCTGCCGGTTGGGGTGACTAACGGCCGGTGGGGGTTCAGAAGGCGGTCCGGGGTTGCCGAAGGTGCCTCACTCACCCCTCACCGGCCGTCATGCGCCCATACGACGGAAGGGGGTGTGCCGGGGTGCGCCCGGAAGCGACGAGCGGCGGACCCGGTGCCGAACGATGTGGAGGTAAACCGCGAGCGCTGTGGGGGTCCCCCGGCCGAAGGCTGGGGGAGTGCGCCGACGCGCCACCGACCCCGGATGAACAGAGCGCAGGCCCGCACTGACCTGACTCATAAAAAAATTTCCAGGCAAAAAAAACATCCA
>NZ_JARAVO010000355.1:0-6808 GCF_033792805.1 Streptomyces sp. PA03-1a | reverse complement strand
GGGTGGGCGGGAATCCGCGAGTTGGTGCGGCCGCGTGCCCGCCCGATTAGCGTGCGGATATGGCACTACGCTTCCCCGCTCCGGTCACCATCGACGGCCGGTACGCGCGGCTGGTCCCGCTCTCGCCGCTGCACGTCCCGGCGCTGTTCACCGCGGCGCGCGCCGACGAGGGGATGTGGCGCTGGCTGTCGACGACGCCCCCCGGTTCGCCCGGCGAGATGGCCTCGCTGGTGGAGCAGCGGCTGGCGCAGGCCGCGGCGGGGGAGTCCGTGGTGTTCGCGGTCGTCCCGCACGCCACGGAGCGCCCGTCGGGCTGGGCCGCGTACGTCGACGTCTCGGTCGTCGACGAGCGCGTGGACATCGGCTGGAGCTGGCTGGACCCGGCCCTGTGGGGCGGCCCGGTCCACCTGGAGACCCACTTCATGCTGGTGTACTACGCCTTCGAGGACCTGGGCTTCGGCCGCGTCCAGTGGCGCCTGGACGACCTCGACCTGCCGACCCAGGACGCGGTCTCCCGCATCGGCGGTATCCGCGAGGGCGTGCTGCGCCGGCACTGCCGCCGGGTCGACGGGTCGTGGCGCGACACCGTGTACTACTCCCTGGTCGCCACCGAGTGGCCGGCCGTGCGGGAGCGGTGGATGTCGGGCTGGATCCTCGAATGACGACGGGCCTCAGTGCCCCTTGCGCGTGCGGCGCCAGGAGAACGGCCCCGGGAGGTCGACGGATTCGGTGCGCTCACCGCGGGTGTTGACGGTGTGGTGGACGCCCTTGCTGCCCGTGGTGATGGACAGCGAGCGCTTGTTGATGTTCAGGCGGACGCCGGGCAGGATCCGGAACGACTTGCGGAAGCGAAGAGGCACGTGGTGCTCCTTTCCGAGGGTTCGGTCTGGAGTACGTGTGCCCTGCTGACGACCTTTCATCGGGGTCCGTTCCCGCGGGTGTCGCGGATGCCCGGTGTCAGGTCGCGCCGCCGCCCTCCGGCAGGCGTGCGGCGATGCCGTCGATGAGGAAGGCCAGGCTGAGCTCGAACTGCCCGTCCGCGTCCGGCCCGGAAGGGGCCTCCATCCACCGCGCGAGCAGCGGGTGCCGCCCGCCCGCCGCGGCCAGTTCGCGGGCGGCGGTGACGGCCGCGGCGAGCTGCTGCGGGGTGTGGATGCCGTGGCGGCGGCGCATGGCGAGCTCCTCGGCCTCCTGCTGCGCGCTGCCGAGGACGTGCCGGTCGAGGAGCGCCGCGTAGGTCATGGCCTCGCCGAGGGTGGCGCCCTGGTGCACGAGCACCTGGAGGACGAATTCGGTGCGGCGCATCATGTGCGGCCCCAGCGGCGGGCGCGTAGGGGCGAGCTGGGCGAACCACAGATGCCGCTTGACCGCGTCCCAGCTCCCGGCGGCCACCGCGTGCAGATCGGCCCGCCAGTCGGCGCCCGGCACCGGGGGCAGCGGGATCTCCGCCGTGACGGCGTCGAGCATGAGGTCGACCAGCCCGTCCTTGCTCATCACGTGACGGTAGAGGGCCATCGGCGTGTACGGGCCGAGCCGCTTGGCCACCGCGGCCATCGTGAGCGCCTGCGGGCCGCCCTCGTCGGCGACGGCGATCGCGGCGCGCACGATGTCGTCCCGCTCCAGCGGGCTCTGGCGGCGGCGCGGCGCGGGCTGCGTCCAGATCAAGGGGGCCGGGGCGCCTTCCGGGGTCTCCTGCGTCTCCTTCACGGGGGAAGTTTATAACGTCAGCTAAAGTATATGACGTATACGCAAGAGCGAGGGAGCAGTCATGAGCCAGCCCACCGCACCGGCCGGGATCCGCCTCGGCGTCGTCAGGGGCATCAGCTACGGGATGTTCGGAGCGCCGGACAGCTTCGTGCCGGAGACGCGGGAGCTCGGCGCGAGGCTGGTGCGCGTCTTCCTCTACTGGGGGCAGGTCGAGCCGGAACCCGGACGGTACGACTGGTCCGTCGTCGACGCCGTCCTCGGGCAGCGCGACCCGGCGGCCGAGCTCTGGGTCACCGTCTGTTCCAGCTCCCCGTGGGCGACCCGGCAGCCCACCGGCTTCCTCCCGTCCTCGCCCGCGCTCGACCCCGCCGGGTACGAGCGCTTCGTCGGCGACCTGGTCACCAGGTGCCGGGGCCGCGTGGACCACTGGCAGTGCGGCAACGAGCCCAGCAACACCGGACTCCTGTGGGCCGGCAGCGCGGCGGAGTACGTCGCACAGCTCACCGCCTTCCACCGCGCCGTACGCGCCGCGGACCCGGCAGCGTCGGTCGTCCTCGGCGGCTGCGGCCACGACGTGCTGTCCGGCCCCGCGGACGGCGAGGCCCGGCGGTTCTTCGACCACGTCGTCGAGCACGGCCGCGACGCCTTCGACCTCTTCGACGTCCACCTCTACGGGGACCCGCACGCGATCCCGGACCAGATCGCCCAGGTGCGCGCGATGATGCGGCGGCACGGATACGAACGCCCGGTGGTGGCGGGGGAGTACAACGGCCCCACCCTCTTCGAGTTCCCCCGGGCCCAGGCGGAACTCGAGCGGGCGATGACGGCCGCCTTCACGGGGGCGGCGGAGCCTGGCGAGGCGCCGGACCGCGCGACCATGCGCCTGCTCTACGAACGCTCCCCCGAACTCCCGCCGGAACTGCGTATGTTCATGGAGGACTGCCCTCCGGAGCTCGCCGCGCGCCGCGACCGCATCAACCGCCGCCAGATCGTCACCCGCACCGTCCTGGCCCTCGCCTGCGGTGTCACCCGCACGGCCTGCTGGAACCTGGCCCCGGAGATCCCCGGCTACCGCGACCGCCTCAACCTCATGGGCTTCCTCTTCGGCAGGCTCGCCCTGCTGGACTACGAGGGCACCGCCCTGACCCGGCGCCGCCCCGCCGCCGACGCCTTCGCCCTCCTGGCCGCGTACCTCGACGGCGTCACGGCCGTCCGCCGCCTCGCCACGGAGGACCGGTCCGGCCTGTACGCCTTCGAGGTGTCCCGGGAGGGCCGCGGCGCGCTCCAGGTCCTCTGGCGCTCCGGCGATCCCTACACCGGCGAGGACGCCCCGGGGACCCTCGTCGACCTCCCCTGGCCCCACGCCGCCGCCCACGCGGTCGACGCCTTCGGTGCCGCCGTCCCGCTGCACCGCGCCGACGGCACCGTCGGCGTCCCGCTCTCGGTCACCCCGGTCTTCCTCTCGACGGAGTCCCGGGAGGCGTGACCGGGCGGCCCCGGCGGCTCAGGCCCCGGCCGCGTAGGCCCAGAAGGCGCGCATTGTCGCCGGGGCGGCCGGGCCGGTCAGTTCGACCTGCGTGAGCAGCACCGTCACGGTGTCCGTGGACGGCGTGATGTGCGCCGCCGTGCCGGTGCCGCCGATCCAGCCGTAGCGTCCCGGTACGTTCCACGGGGCGACGGCCGCGACGTCCACCGAACCGCCGAAGCCCCAGCCCTGCCCCTCCAGGAAGACCGCGCTCGCGTCGCGTTCGGCGGGCGGCAGGTGGTCGGTGGTCATCAGCCGTACGGACTGCGCCGACAGCAGCCGGCGGCCGCCCGCGGTGCCTTCGGCGAGGAGCATCCGGCCGAAGGCGTACCAGTCGTCGGCGGTCGACACCAGGCCGCTCGCGCCGGACGGGAACGCCGGAGGGGTGCTCCACTGCCCGTCGGGGGCGTCCACCAACTCCAGCCCTCCCTGCGGATCCGGGCGGTAGAAGGCGGTGAAGCGGCCGAGGCCGGCACGCGGCACGGCGAAACCGGTGTCGGTCATGCCGAGCGGCTCGAAGATCCGCTCGGACAGGAACTCGTCCAGCGGGCGGCCCGACACCCGGGCGACCAGGACGCCCTGGATGTCGGAGCAGGTGTTGTAGAGCCAGGCCTCGCCCGGCTGGTGCAGCAGGGGGATCCCGGCCAGCGTCGCCATCCAGGCGTCCGGTGCCATGACCTGCTGCGGCCGCGGCGGGCCCTGCTTGAGCTCGCCGAACAGCGGGGCGAGCGCGGGCAGGGAGAAGTCCGCGGGGAAGCCGTAGCCCGCGCGCGAGGCCAGCAGGTCGAGGACGGTGATGGGCGCCGCGGCCGGCACCACGTCGTCGAGCGGACCGGCCGGGGTGCGGACGACCATCGGTTCGGCCAGTTCGGGCAGCCATGCCGCGACGGGGTCCGACAGGGCGATCCGTCCGTCGTCGACGAGCATCATGACCGCCGCCGCGACGACCGGTTTGGTGATCGAGGCGATGCGGAAGAGCGAGTCCCTGGTCATGGGGGTGGGGTCCCCGACGGCGAGGGTCCCCGCGGCCGCCACCTCGACCCGGTCGCCGCGCGCCACCAGGCCCACGGCCCCCGGCACCGATCCGTCGTCCACGAACGCCTGCAGGATGTCGTGCAACCGCTGCTCCATCGCTCCACCTTCCCTCGTACGCCGTCACGGAGAGGACTCCCGCCACGGCGCGGACTCATCGGTCCGCCGCCGTGCGGCCCGTTCGGCGGTGTGTTGCAGGGGCGGCACCCGGGCGTCCGCGTAGCGTACGGAAAGCCGGCCCGTATCGGGGTGTACACGGAGGAAAGGCACCGGATCCATGCAGCAGGAGCGCGGTGGCCGCTGTGACGTGATCGTGGTCGGGGCGGGCGCCGCCGGGCTGGCGTGCGCGGCGGACCTCGCCGTGGCGGGCCTGACGGTGCGGGTCCTTGAGGCCTCGGACGGAGTCGGCGGCCGGATGCGCACCGACCGGCACCGCGGCTTCCTCCTCGACCGCGGCTTCCAGGTCTTCAACACCTCCTACCCCCAGGTGAAGCGGCGCCTGGAGCTGGAGCCGCTGCGGCTGCGGCCGTTCACCCCCGGCGTCCTGGTGCACACCTCCGGCGGGCGACTGCGCTTCGCCGACCCGACCCGCCCGCCGTACGCGACCGCCGACCTGCTGCCGGGACGGCTCGCGTCGGGACGGGACCTGGCGGCGCTGGCGGTCCTGAGCGCCCGTGACATGGCGCTGCCCGCGGGAAGGCTGCGCGCGGGCGCGGACACCACGACGCTCACCGCGCTGGCCGCGGCGGGCATCTCGGCCGAGCTGGTGGAGACCCTGTTCCGGCCGTTCCTGTCGGGGGTCTTCCTGGAGGACGAACTGGAGACCTCCAGCCGCTTCTTCCACTTCGTGTGGCGCAGCATGCTGCGGGGCACCCTCGCCCTGCCCGCCGAGGGGATCGGTGCCGTGCCCGTCCAGCTCGCCGGGCGACTTCCCGGAGACACCGTCCGCACCGAGGCCCCGGTGCGCGAACTGACCGGCGACGGGGTGCTGCTGGAGGACGGCACGGACGTCACCGCGCCCGTCGTGGTGGTGGCCACCGGACCGGGGGCGGCCGCACGGCTGCTGCCCGGTCTCACCGTCCCGCCGACGCGGACCGTGACGACGTACTACCACGCCGCCGACCGGTCGCCGCTCGCCGAACCGACGCTGATGGTGGACGAACGCCGTCGCTTCCTCAACACCGTGGTCCTCACCGAAGTGCAGCCCGGACTGTCCCCGGACGGCCGCGCCCTGGTGGCGACCTCCGTGCTCGGCGCGCCGGGCCCCGCCGACGAGCCCGCCCTGACCGCGGCGCTGTCGGACGCGTACGGCACGGACGCCTCCGCCTGGGAGCCGCTGCACCGCTGCACCGTGCGCGAGGCGCTGCCCGCGATGCCGGCACCGCACCCGATGACCCGCACCACCCGCTTCGCGCCGGGGCGCCACGTGTGCGGCGACCACCGGGCTACCGGGTCGCTCCAGGGCGCGCTGGCCTCGGGCACGCGGGCCGCCCGCGAGGTGCTGTCGGACCGGCGCCGTGCGGCGACACGGCTGCGCTGAGGCGCCGGGACGGCCGGGGCGCGGGGCGCTCAGTCGATCGCGGCGTCCACGAGCGCGACGGCGATGGCGCGGGCGTGGGCGCCCGGCCCGGTGGCGTTCAGCGCGGTACTGCGGGCGACGGCGCCGTCGTAGAGCAGGGCGAGCCGTTCGCCGAGCGCCTCGGGGTCGTGGGCCCCCGCCACCCGTGCCAGGGCCGTCAGCCTGCGGGCGAACTCCCTCTTGTAGGCGGCCACCAGCAGGTGCACCGGGTGGTCGGGGTCGGGCACCTCGACGGCGGCGTTCAGGAAGGGGCAGCCGCGCAGCGGTCCGTCCGTCCGCCCCGGCGGCCAGTCGAAGATCGCCAGGAGTTGCTCCCGCGGGTCCGGGCAGGGCTCGCCGGGGATCACCTCGGCGGGGAGCAGGCCGTCCTCGAGTTCGCGCAGATAGGCCTGGACGAGGTCGTCCTTGCTCGCGAAGTGCGTGTACAGGGTGCGCTTCGACACGTTGGCGACGGTGGTCAGCTGGTCCATCCCGGTCGCGTGGACCCCCTGGGCGGTGAACAGCTCCGTCGCCGCCTTGAGGATCCGCTCCCGGGCGCCTCGGCCACTGCGCCGGCGTACGGGGGAGGGTGCGTCGCTCATGCCGTTAAGGATACCGATCGTTTTACTTCACCGGAAACGGCTGTTACGGTGGAGCGCGTAAGGAGACCGATCGGTTTACTTAAGGGCTCGGCGGACCCTCGCGCCGCTTCGTCCCGCGGACGCGGGCCGTGTCCCCGCGCACGCCTCCGCTTCCTGCCGCAGTGCCGCGGCGCCCCCTGTTGTCCCCGTCGACCGGGCCGCCCGGCCCGCGTACGGCGCGACCGTGCCTCTTCCCCGGAGACAGACCCATGACCCGTACCCCCTCGGACCCCGCCGGCGGCACCGCCGTCGTGCGGGCGCCCGCCCCCGGTGGCCCGGCGGCCGCGCGCCGCGCCCCGTGACGCGCCAACGGAGTTGACACCGCCCGCGACCACTCCCCAGTGA
>NZ_JARAVO010000354.1:0-6923 GCF_033792805.1 Streptomyces sp. PA03-1a | reverse complement strand
CCGCAGGCGCAAACGACCCGCACACAACAGCGAGCCGCAACCACAACCCACCCGCACAAGAACTCAGTGGACGTCCGTCACCAACACGTCGAGGCGGCCGGGCGCAGGCACTTCCACCGTGAAGCCCAGGTCGCGCAGGGCCGCGACGAGCGCGTCGGGGTTCCCGGGGCGCGCCCCGGACTCCAGGAGGGCCCGCACGATCCGCCCCTTGGTCGCCTTGTTGAAGTGGCTGACGACCTTCCGCGTCTCCGCCTGCACCACCCGCACCGTCGCCGTGCGCCCCGCGAGCGCGCTGCGCGGGGCCGGTTTCCACGCCGCCCCGTACGCCGAGGACCGCAGGTCCAGGAGCAGGCCCCCGCCCGCGGCCTCCGCGGCGTCCGGGAGGGCCTCGGTGAGGTGCGTGCGCCAGTACGTGGCGAGCGACCCGAGCGCCGGCAGCTTCACGCCCATCGAGCAGCGATACGCGGGGATCGCGTCCCGGACGCCGACCGCGCCCCACAGCCCGGAGAAGACCAGCAGCGAGCGGGCGGCCCGGCGCCGGGCGGCGGCGTCCAGGGTGTCCAGGCCGAGGGCGTCGTAGAGCACGCCGGTGTAGATCTCGCCCGCGGGCCGGGTCCGCGCCTCGCGCAGCCCCGCGTTGCGGGCGATCTCGCCGCGCAGTCCGGGGCTGAGCCCGAGCACGTCCGCGGCCTTGTCCTCGTCGCCGCCCGCGCAGAGCCCGACGAGCTCGTCCAGCACCGTCGCGCGGGCCGTGGTGAGCCCGGGCAGGGAGAGGGAGCCCAGGTCGACGGCGGGGCCGGTGCCGTCGGTGGCCTTGCCCTCGGACGGCGGTAGCAGGACGAGCACTGTTGTTCTCCTTCACGTTTCCCCGGTGCAGTGCAGCCTACGACCGCCCGACTTAGGCTCGCTCCATGCCTCGTCGTCCCCTGCGCGTCACCACCACCGACGGAGTCCGGTTGAGGTCCGCGCTGGACGCGCTCCGCGCGGACCTGCACGTGCGGCGGGACTTCCCGGCGAACGTGCTCGGGGAGGCCGAGGAGGCGGCGCGCGATCCCCGGCTGCCCGCGTACGACGCCACCGACGTGCCGTTCTTCACCGTCGACCCGCCCGGGTCGCTCGACCTGGACCAGGCGATGCACCTCGCCGTGCGCGAGGGCGGCCGCGGCTACCGGGTGTCGTACGCGATCGCCGACGCCGCCGCCTTCGTCACGCCCGGCGGCGCGCTGGACGCCGAGGCGCACCGGCGCGTGCAGACCCTGTACTTCCCCGACGTCCGGGTGCCCCTGCACCCGCCGGTGCTCGGCGAGGGGGCGGCCAGCCTGCTGGCCGGGCAGGACCGGCCCGCCGTGCTGTGGCGGATCGACCTCGACACGGACGGCGCGGTCACCGACGTCGACGTCCGCCGGGCGCTCGTCCGCAGCCGCGCCCGGCTGGACTACGCGGGCGTGCAGCACGCGATCGACGCCGGCACCGCCGAGGAGCCCGTGGCGCTGCTCCGCACCGTCGGCCGGCTGCGCGAGGAGCAGGAGAGGGCCCGCGGCGGCATCTCCCTGAACGTGCCCGAGCAGGAGGTCGTGGAGCTCGACGGCGGCTACGCCCTGCGGTACCGGGCGCCGCGCCCCGTCGACGCCTGGAACGCCCAGATCTCCCTGCTCACGGGCATGGTCGCCGCCGGCGTCATGCTCCGCTCCGGCACCGGCATCCTTCGTACGCTCCCGCTCGCCCCGCACGGGGAGGTGGCCAGGCTGCGCAGGGTGGCCGCGGCGCTGCGCATCGACTGGCCGCACATGACCTCGTACGCCGAACTCGTCCGCACCCTGGACCCGGAGCGCACCACCCACGCTGCGTTCCTGCACGAGGCGACGAGCCTGTTCCGCGGCGCCGACTACACGCCCTTCTGGCCCGGCCACCCCGCCGAGCCGGCCGTGCACGCCGCCGTCGCCGAGGCGTACACGCACTGCACCGCGCCCCTGCGGCGCCTCGTCGACCGCTACGCCGCCGAGTTCTGCCTGGCCGCGGTGGCCGGCCAGGAGCCGCCGGAGTGGGTCGCGGCCGCGTTCCGGGACCTGCCCCGCGACATGCGCGGCGGATCGCACTTCGCGGCCACCATCGAGAGCGCCTCCCTCGACCTCGTCGAGGCGGCCCTGCTCAAGGACCGCGTCGGCGAGGTTTTCGACGCCTACGTCATCGACATCAAGGACTCCGACCCGACCTCCGGCACGGTCCACCTGCGTGCCCCGGCCGTCGTCGCCCGCGTCCGCGGCGGCGCCGCACCCCTCCCGCTCGGCGAGCCGCTCCCGGTCCGTCTGACGCAGGCCGACCCCGGCCGCCACACCGTGCTTTTCACCCCGGCGTGATCGGCCGGTAGCATGGTCGCCACGGCAGACGAGCCGAGCGGGCGGCCGCGTCAGGACCTGGTCCTGCCGAGGAACGTCCGGGCTCCACAGGGCAGGGTGGTGGGTAACGCCCACCCGGGGTGACCCGCGGGACAGTGCCACAGAAAACAGACCGCCGGGGCCGCAAGGCTCCCGGTAAGGGTGAAACGGTGGTGTAAGAGACCACCAGTGCCCAGGGTGACCTGGGCAGCTAGGTAAACCCCACCCGGAGCAAGGTCAAAAGGGGCCGTCGTGAGACGGCCCTGCGCGGACGATCGAGGGCTGCCCGCCCGAGTCCGCGGGTAGACCGCACGAGGCCGGCGGCAACGCCGGTCCTAGATGGATGGCCGTCGCCCGGCCGGCCGCGAGGCCGACCGGGGACAGAACCCGGCGTACAGCTCGACTCGTCTGCCTCACCCGCCGCCGGCCTCCTCCGGCGGCGCCGCGCACTCCGCGGCCAGCCGTGCCATCCCGTACTCCTCCGCGACCGCGCGGGCCGAGCGCAGCAGGCGCGGGGCCTCCGCGGCGGCGTCCGGGCGGCCGCAGGCGCGCAGGGCTCGGGCCTGCCACAGGCGGAGCCGGGCGAGCTGCGGGGCGGAGGTGCGGGCCGGGGTGGCCGCCAGGCGGAAGTGCGCGAGGGCGGCGTCCGGTTCCCCGGCGGTCAGGGCGAGCACACCGCACGCCTGGGCCGTGGGCGCGACCAGCACCGTGGGCCAGCCGGCCAGGGCGATGCCGGTGCCGTTGTGCGGGGCCAGCCGTTCGCGCAGCCGGGCCACCAGGGGCCGCAGCTCGGCCTGGTCGCCGATCGCGGCGCAGGCCTCGGCGAGCAGGGCGAGCGTGGGCACCGCCCAGCCGTGCGGCGGCAGGGCGCGGAAGCCGTCGGTGTCGTCGGCGAAGGCCTGCAGCAGGTCGGCGGCCTGGTCCCGGGCGCCGGTCTCGCACAGGGCGAGGACGAGCCCCGCCCGCCAGACCGGGAAGTAGCCGTGCTCCTGCACGTCGTCGGCGAGGCCGCCCGCGAACAGTTCGTGCATCCGGCCCTGCTCGCGCAGCAGCCAGTACGCCTGGCCCATCCGGGTCTGCCGGAAGTTGCCGGCCGGCACGTCCAGGTCGGCGGCGAGCCGGTCGGCGTACTCGGCGGACTCCCGCAGGATCCAGTCCGCCGCGGCCGCGAACCGGCCGCGCCACAGGTCGAGCGTGGTGTCGAGGGTGCGCTGCTGCCAGCGGGCCAGTTCACTGCGGCTCGCGGCGGCGTGCCTGCGGTGCTCCTGGGCCGTGGACAGCGCCGGGTACACCCGGCCCATGCGCAGCTGGTCCACGGCCAGCCCCATCAGCGCCTCGCCCCGGAAGTGCGCCGAGCCATGGCGTACGGCGGCGTCGCGCAGCCGCTCCGACAGCGCCAGGGAGGCGGCGGCCGGCGCGAAGTCGTACAGGCCCCAGCGGCACTCGGTCAGCACCTCGCAGCGCACTTCCTCGCCGACGCCGGAGGCTTCCGCGGCGTCCGCGGCGTCCGCGCGTTCCAGGCCGCCCAGCGTGTGCCGGGCCAGGGCCGCGCCGCTGTCCGGGCCGGCCTGGGGCACGGCGGTGTCCGCGCTGACCGCCATGGAGAGCTTCTTCGCCCGGTGCGCGTTGAGCTGCAGGCGCAGCGCGCCGGCCTCGGGACCGGGGTCGTCGCGCAGGGCGGCCAGACTGTCGCCGATCAGGTGCAGCAGCTCCCGGTCGACCTGGCCCGGGTCCGACCAGCGGCGGCAGATCCGCACCACGGCCAGGGCCTGGGCGCGCGGCCGGCCCTCGGCCAGCCGGTGCGCCTCCCGGTAGCAGCGGTCCGCCTCGCGCATCCGGCCCGCGGCGTGCCGCAGGTCGCCGCGCCGCACGAGCCGGTCGAACTCCTCGCCGTACCCGGAGGCCAGGGCGGGGGCGTCGGGCGGCACGGGCGCGGCGCGGTCGACCAGCTTGGACGCCGTACGGACCGGACCGCGGACCCCGTCGCGCTCCTTGCCGCCGCGGGGCTCGCGGGCGGGCCGCGGCCGCGGGGCGAGGCTGAGCAGTTCGCCCCCGGCCTCGAGGAAGTGGTCGCACCTCTCGGCCAGTTCGTACGTCGGGCGGCGCATGCCGTTCTCGACCCGGCTCAGGAAGCTGCGGCTGCACGGCACGCGCTCCGCCAGTTCGCCCAGCGACTTGCCGGCCGCCTGGCGCCTGCGGCGCAACTCCTGCCCGAAGCCGTTCTGTTCCGCCTCCAAGGGCCCCTCCGTTCCCGTCGCCCGGTGCCTGCCCGGGTGTTGCCAAATATGCCCTGGCAACACCCGGGCCCTCCGGATAACTGCGGAATGGGGACAGCCTGTCAGGTGCGGGGCGGGTACGGACGCCCCAAGACCGGGGGGAGTTGACCGATGAGCGGCTTCGACACGTCGTGGGCGGGCAGGCCGAAGGTGGTGGCCGCCGTCGACTTCGGCACGCACGGCACCGGCTTCGCCTGGGCCGTGGTGACCCCGCTGAACGACGATCCGCAGTCCCGGCGGATCACCTTCTACAGCCGGTTCCCCGAGCACCGCGTGGACTACCCGAAGAACCTGACCGCGCTGCTCGTCGACGCGGACGGCACCACGGTGGCCTGGGGCCACAAGGCGCGCAAGCAGTGGTCGGAGGCCTCCGACGGCGGCCGGACGGACGGCCTGGGCTACGCCTACGCGTTCAAGATGGCGCTCAAGGACGACGGCGCCCCGGTGGACATGCCGACCACCGGCGGCATCGTCGACCTCGGCGACCGCGGCCGGGTGCGCGAGCTGATCACGGCCTACCTGCGGGAGATCAGGGAACTGGCGGTCGCCCAGATCAAGGACGCGGGCTACGCCGAGCGGGAGATCCGCTGGTGCATCACCGTCCCGGCGATCTGGGACGACGAGGACCGGGCCGCGATGCGGCACGCGGCGGTGGACGCCGGCTTCCCCGACGACCCGGAGCGGCTGCTGCCGTCCATCGAGCCGGAGGCCGCGGCGCTCTACTGCTACCTGCGGATGGCCGACCTGACCGACGGGACCGGCATGCGCGACCGGCTGCAGCTCAACGTGGACGGCTTCCGCTTCATGGTGGTCGACTGCGGCGGCGGCACCGTGGACATCACGGCGTACGAGACCTCCAGCGACGCGGCCGAGCTCATCGCGCTCCGCGAGATCGGCGTGGCCACCGGCGGCCGGCTCGGCTCGGAGTACGTCAACCAGGCCTTCCGTGAGCAGGCCCTGGGCAAGCGGCTGGGGCCCGAGCTGCTGAGGCGGCTGGAGCGGGAGCACTCGGGGGACCTGCTGGAGCTGTCCGAGCAGTGGGAGCGGGCCAAGACCACCGCGGAGGTCGAGTGGGACGAGGACGGCACCCCGCACATCATGGACACCGTCCGGATCGACCTGCCCGTCACCGTCTGGCAGTTGCTGGACGAGGGCAGCCGGGCCCGGCTGGCGGAGGAGGCGGGCGGCCGCCCGCAGCGGATGGTGCTGGCGCCGGAGGAGGTGGAGGTCCTCCTGGACAGCGTGGTCGAGGGGATCCTGGACAAGGTCGAGGAGCAGCTGGCCGCCATCCGCCGCACCAGCGGGGAGGCCGCGGGCGCGGGCGCCACGGGGTCGGAGACCCTGGTGCTGGTCGGCGGGTTCGCCAAGTCCCAGTGGCTGCGGGAGCGTATGCACCGGCACTTCGGCTCCCGGCACCGCATCCTGGTGCCGCCGGACCCGGCGCTGGCGGTGCTGGAGGGGGCGACCCACTTCGCGCACAACCCGCGGGTGTTCCTGTCCCGGCAGGCCAAGTACACCTACGGCTTCGAGACCTCGAAGCTGTTCGAGGAGAGCGTCGACTCGCCGATGCGGATGTTCCGCGACGACGACGGCGACATCCTCTGCGTGGGCCGCTTCGCCGTGGCCGTGCGGCGGCTGGACAGCGTGCGGGTGAAGGACGCCTTCCCGTTCACCATCCTGCCCACCCGGGAGGACCAGACCGAGATCGAGCTGCGGGTCTACCGCACCGTCAAGGCCGAGCCCCGCTACGTGGACGAGGACGGCTGCGAGGAGATCGGCCGGCTCGCCGTCGACATCGGGGAGACCGTGGGGCGGCCCTTGGCTGGAGCGGATCCTCGCCGACATTCCGGACCCCGACGAGCGGCGGATGGTCGCGGAGGTCGCGGGCGTCGGCCTGTCCGCGCGGCTGCGGCCGCCGCACCGGCCGATCGGCTACGCCGTCGCCCGCGCGCTGGACCTGTCCACCCGGCCGCCCGCGCGCCGTCCGGACGACCCGGCCCGCGTGGCCGTCGAGGACGCCCGCCGCGACTGCGGCCACGTACCCGCGGTGACCCACGAGGAGTTCGTCCGCGGCGTCATCCACGAGCAGGCCGACGCCGCCCGCCAGGCACGCGCCGCGCTGCGCACCGGCCTCTTAAACCCATCTCCGACCCCACAAACCCTCCCTACCCCTCTAATCCCGTCTTCGCCTTAAAAAAAAAAAACAACTGCACGGTCACGCAGGGAGATCGGGTACACAAGATAAAACATCTTAGAGATACGAGAAACAAAC
>NZ_JARAVO010000353.1:0-6955 GCF_033792805.1 Streptomyces sp. PA03-1a | reverse complement strand
CGGCGGGGGCGGTGGCGGGGGCGTCCAGGGACGCGGGTACGGCGGCGCCGGATGGACGGGTGGACCTTGCTTCTGCAGCGGTGCCTGCGCGGGTGCCTGCGCCGTCGGCGCGGCGTCGGACGGCGTGTCGGACATGAGAACCCCTCCCCGCCGGTCGCACGGCGCCCGGGGGCTGCGCGCGGGACCGGTGCTCGACTGCGCGTCCGGCGAAGATCGGCCGGACGGCGTGGCCGACAGGCTAGGCGCGCCGACGAGCTGCGCAAGCGCGGTACGGGCCCGGGGGCGAAGTCTGTGACAGGGCCGTGACAATGCAGAGGGTTGGGAGGCCCGCAGGCGGCCGGGGCGCGGCTCAGCCGGCGGGCAGCCATTCCGGCAGGGGCTCGCACCGCTCCTGCCACTCCCGCGGGGGCTCGCCACCGGCGCCGGCGGCGATGATCCCGCCGACGATGGCGCAGGTGGTGTCCACGTCGCCGCCCGCGCGGGCGGTGGTCCAGAAGGCGCCCTCGTAGTCGCCCAGGCCCCGGGCGGCGGACCACAGGGCGAAGGGGACGGTGTCGTGCGCACTGGTGCGGCGGCCGTTGCCGAGCACGGCCGCGACGGTGGCCACGTCGTCGTAGTCGAGCATGTCGACGGCGCGGCGCAGCCCGGCGTGCACGGCGCTGCGCGGCAGCAGCGCCACGACGCGGGTGATGAGGTCCACGGGGTCGCCGGGGCCGGCCGGGTCCGCGGCGAGCGAGGCGGCGGCCGCGACGGCCATCGCGCCGACGACGGCCTCGCGGTGCTGGTGGGTGGTGTACGCCGACAGTTCGGCCTGCTCGGCGGCCTTCTCCGGCTCGCCCGCGTACCAGGCGCCCAGGGGCGCCACGCGCATGGCGGCGCCGTTGCCCCAGGAACCCTGGCCGTTGAACATCTCGGCGGCGAGCGTGCGCCAGTCGGCGCCTTCCTGCCGGATCAGCCGCAGCATCCGGTTCACGCCGGGGCCGTAGCCGCGGTCGAAGTCGTGGTGCGCCGCGAAGGAGGCGGCCAGGGTGTCCTGGTCGACGGCGCCGTGCGAGTCCAGGACCGCGACGACCGAGCACGCCATCTCGGTGTCGTCCGTCCACTGCCAGGTTCCCGGCGGCAGCCTGCGGCCCTGCAGCGCCGGGTAGTGCGCCGGCACGAAGAACTGGGAGCCGAGGGCGTCGCCCAGGGCGAGACCGCGCAGGCTGGACAGCGCGCGGCGGCGTGGGAGGTCACGGGGGTCAGCGGTCATGGCGGGAGAACTCTGACATCCGGTGCCACCCGGGTCAATCGTCCTGTGCGCAATCTCACCCGTGATATCGCGCCAGGTCGGAGTCGGTGGTCCGCCAGCGGGCGAAGGGCCGGTCGAGCCGGTACCGGCCGTCGGGCTCGGCCAGCAGCATCCGCGTCTCGCCGTTGTCGGGGTTCGACAGGCACTCGAACTCGTCGACGGTCCAGTGGAACCACCGCATGCAGAACAGCCGCATGGTGAGCCCGTGCGTGACGAGCAGGACGTTCGGCGGGAACTCCGGCTTGTCGAAGGCGCGGTAGAGCGTCTCCAGGAAGGACCCGACCCGGTCGTAGACGTCCGCCCCGGACTCGCCCTGGGCGAAGCGGTAGAAGAAGTGGCCGTAGGCGTCCCTGGCCTTGCGCTGCCGCTGCACGTCCTCGGCGTCCTGGTAGTTCCCCCAGTCCTGCTCGCGCAGCCGGGGCTCCTCCTTGGCGCGGGTACGGCACGGCTCGAGGCCGAGCAGGTGGAAGGTCTGATGCGTCCGGCGGTATGGCGAGACGAAGGCCTGCACCCGCTCCTCGCCGAACAGCTCCCGAAGCTCCCGGCCCGCCGCGCGGGCCTGCTCCTCGCCTCTCGTGGTGAGGGTCAGCGCGTGGTCGGGCACCCGCTCGTAGATCGTGTCGTCGGCATTGCCCTGGGACTCTCCGTGCCTGATGAGCACTATGCGACGCGGTCGGGCCATGGCCTCACTGTAATTCGTACGCGCGCGCAAGGTCGCGGCGGTCCCCGGCGCGGGCCGTGGGCAGCCCCCGCCGCAGGCCTGCCGCGCTCCCCGGGCGACGGTCGCCGGCTCCGTCCACAGGCCGGGCGTCCCGCCCCCGATTGTCAGTGGCGTACCTCAGACTCAGCATGAAGAGGGGGGCGCGTACGCGCGCCACGGTTGGAGGCCGTCATGAAGACCACGTCGTTCGTTCCCGGCACACCCTGCTGGACCGATCTGAGCAGTCCCGACATCGAGGCCTCCCGTGCGTTCTACGGCGGCCTGTTCGGCTGGGACTCCCAGGCGGGCCCCCCGGAGGCCGGGGGGTACACCTTCTTCAGCCTGCGCGGCGAGCACGTGGCGGCCGTCGGTCCCGTGATGGCCGAGGGCGACCGGCCGCGGTGGATCACCTACATGGCCACGAGCGACGTGACCGACACGGCCAAGGCGGTCGAGGCGGCCGGCGGCTCGGTGTGCGTACCGCCGATGGCGGTCTTCGACCAGGGCAGCTTCGCGCAGTTCACGGACCCGCACGGGGCGGAGTTCGCCGCGTGGCAGCCGGGCCGGTTCAGCGGCGCGGGCCTGCTCGACGAGCCGGGCGCGCTGTGCTGGATCGAGCTCAACACCCGGGACGTGGAGGGCTCCCGCGCCTTCTACCGCAACGTCTTCGGCTGGACGGGCGAGACCCACCCGTTCGCCGGGGACAGCTCGTACACCGAGCTCGAAGTGGAGGGAACCGACCGGAAGTTCGGCGGCATCCTGCTCATGAACGACGCCTGGCCGCAGGAGATACCCCAGCACTGGATGCACTACTTCTCCGTCACCGACACCGACGCGGCCGCCGCGCGGGCCACCGAGCTCGGGGGCAGCGTCTCCGTGCCGCCGTTCGACCTCGAGCACGTCGGGCGGGTCGCCGTGCTCGACGACCCGCACGGCGCGTACTTCTCGGTGATCACCCGCCCCGCGCAGGGCGGGAAGGGCTGACCGCGGCGGCTCCCGGGGCGGTCCCCGGTCGCCGTGCCGTCATATCGACCAGGCCTGTTCCAGGTCGACGACGTCACCGGCGACGGTGAGCACGTCGGCGTCGAGATCGGCGCGTTCGGACAGTCGCAGGATGGATCCGTCCCGGTACTTGGCGTGCTCGGACGCCGAGTCCCACATGGACAGCACCAGGAAGTCGGACGCGGGTCCCTGCGCGAAGACCCCGCGCAGCATCCCCGGGGAGCCGGCCATGGCCGGGTTCCAGACCTTCTCCTGCATCAGCACGAAGTGCTCGACGCGGTCAGGCCGCACCTTGCAGTGCGCCAGCCGCAGCAGGTCGCTGTCGGCGAATCGGGGGCGGAAGCCGACCTTGACGTCCAGACGGTGCTCGAAGAGCTTGACGCCGAGGCTCTCGTAGGTGCCGGCCTGGGCGGCCGCGAGGCGGTCGTGCGCGCCGGCCATGAAGGCGTCGTAGTACTCGCGGTCCTCCCAGAACGCGAAGAGGTGCGCGACGCCCGGCTGGCTGCGGCTCCAGCCACCGCCCTGCCCCCGGAACCCCGGCTCCCCCATGAGCCCGTTGGCCCATTTCCGCTGCCCGCGCTCGAATCCGGCGCGATCGACGATTCCGCAGCGAATCCACTTCACCAGCACCGCGCCATCCTATGGCCCGCCGGTGGACCTTCCGCCCCATCGAAGGACCAACTCCCCTGAACGGGAGAGGAATACGATCACGCCATGGACGCCCTGTACCCGCGCCTCCTCGTCGAGGACTTCGGCACCGCCGCCCGCTTCTGGACCGCAGCCCTGCGCGACCTGCTCGGCATAGAGCCCGTCAAGGTGACCCCGGCGGCGATCACGTCGGCCCCGGCCAGCTCCGCGGAGAGCCGGGGCGGCGCGTCGGCGACGTCACCGGATACGCCAACTGGGACCTGGGCGGCGAGGCCGCCCTCACCCTCTTCTCCCGCGCCGCGCTCGCCCGCACGATCGGCACCGAGGCGCTGCCCGCGCACGCCCCCGCACAGGACGCGGCCATGCTCGTCCTGCGGGTGGACGACGTCGAGGCGGCCGCGGGGAAGCTGACCGCGCACGGTGCGAGCGTCGTCACCGGACCCCGGGACCGGCCCGAGTGGGGCCCGGGGCTGCGGACCGCGCATCTGCGCACACCGGACGGCAGCCTCGTGGAGCTCCAGTCGTACTGACCGGGCCTCAGAAGGCCCGAAACAAATAGTCTTCAACAAAACCATCTGCTAGCGTCTTACCTGGGTCCCCGACAACCAGGAGACGACGCCATGCCCTTACGCGCACAGCTCTCGCCCGCGGCGGCGACCACGGGAGCCACCCCCGACCACCGATCCCGCGGACTGGCCCTCGCGGTCCTGTGCGCCGGGATGCTGATGATCATCCTGGACGGCAGCATCGTCACCGTGGCACTGCCCGCCATCCAGCGTGACCTGCACTTCTCCTCCGCCGACCTGACCTGGACCGTCAACGGCTACATGATCGCCTTCGGCGGGCTGCTCCTGCTGTCCGGCCGGCTCGGCGACCTCCTCGGACGCAAGCGGATGTTCATCGCCGGGCTGGCCGTCTTCACCGGGGCCTCCCTCCTGTGCGGCCTCGCCACCGGGCAGGCCGTGCTCATCGGCGCCCGCTTCCTCCAGGGCGTCGGCGGCGCGATGACCTCAGCCGTCAGCCTCGGCCTGCTCGTCACACTCTTCCCCGAACCCCGTGAACGCGGCCGGGCCATCGGCGCGTTCAGCTTCGTCGGCGCCGCCGGGGCGTCGATCGGCCAGGTGCTCGGCGGTGTGCTCACCCAGGCCGCCGGCTGGCACTGGATCTTCTTCATCAACCTGCCCATCGGGCTGGCGGCCGCGCTGTTGGCGGTGCGCGTACTGGAGCCCGACCCGGCACGTCCCCCCGCCCGGGGCGCCGACGCCCTCGGCGCGCTCCTGGTCACGACGGGACTGATGACCGGCGTCTACACGATCGTCCAGACCGGCGGTCACGGCTGGGCCTCCGCACGCACCCTCGGCCTCGCCGCCTTGGCCGTGGCGCTCCTGGGAACCTTCGTGGTCCGCCAGGCGACGGCCGCGTCCCCGCTGCTGCCGCTGCGCATGTTCCGCTCGCGCGAGGTCTCGGGGGCCAACCTCGTCCAAGTGCTGATGATCTCCGCCCTCTTCGGCTTCCAGATCCTCATGGCGCTCTACCTGCAGAACGTCAAGGGGTACGGTGCCGCCGCCACGGGGCTTGCCATGCTGCCCGCCGCGCTGTCCATCGGCACCGTCTCGCTGCTGCTCTCCGCCCGGCTGAGCGCACGCTTCGGCGAGCGCCGCGTCCTGCTCACCGGGCTCGCCCTGCTCGTGGTGGCACTCGGTCTGCTCACCCGGCTGCCGGTCCACGCCGGTTACGCCGCCGACCTGCTGCCCACGATGCTGCTGGCGGCCGGCTTCGGCCTCGCCGTCTCCGCGCTGACGGTGCTCGGCATGTCCGGCGCGGGACCGGCGGACGCGGGGGTCGCCTCGGGCCTGTTCAACACCACCCAGCAGGTGGGCGGTGCCCTCGGCGTCGCCGTCCTGTCCACCCTCGCCGGCTCCCGGACGCACGCCCTCGTCGCCGACGGGCACGACACCGCGTCCGCCCTCACCGCGGGCTTCCGCCTCGCCTTCGGCACCGGCGCGGCCCTGCTGGCCGCGGCGTTCGTGCTCGCGCTGGTGATACTGCGGCCGCGGCGCGAACGGGACGTCCCTCCGCCGGCCTGACGGCGAGCGGCCCGCAGCCGCTCCTGCCCACGACGGCGGCATCCGGAGCCGCCACGATCACGGGCCGCCGCCCCGTCCCAGGGCGGCGGCCCGTGATCGTGGCCGGAGCGGCGGTCAGTGGCCGGCGGCGACCGGCAGGTCCTTCTGCACGCCGGGGTCGCCGGCGTCGGCGGTGAAGTCGGCCTTGCTGGTCTCGTCCACGCCCTCGGGGGCGTTCAGGGCCCGCAGGACGAAGGTGAGGACGACGGTGACCGCCAGGTTGAGCACGAAGGCGGTCAGGCCGATGTAGCCGATCTGGCCGATGACGGGGATGGTGTCGGAGGAGCCGCCGAAGTGCTTCTGCGCCGGGCTGGCGACGCCGTAGGCCACCCAGGTGCCGTAGACCATGCCGACGGCCCAGCCCGCCAGCAGTGCCCAGCGGTGGAACCAGCGGGTGAACAGGCCGCCGACCAGGGCCGGGAAGGTCTGCAGGATCCAGATGCCGCCCAGTAGCTGGAAGTTGATCGCGGCCGTCTTGTCCATGGTGAGGACGAAGATCAGGGCGCCGACCTTGACCAGCAGCGAGACCACCTTGGAGACCTGGGTCTCCTGCGCGGGGGTGGCGTCCGGTTTGAGGAAGTCCTTGTAGATGTTGCGGGTGAACAGGTTGGCCGCGGCGATCGACATGATCGCCGCCGGCACCAGCGCGCCGATGCCGATCGCGGCGAAGGCCACGCCCGCGAACCAGGACGGGAACATGTTCTCGAACAGCTGCGGGATCGCCAGCTGGGTGTTGCCGACCTGCACGCCTGCGGCGATGGCCATGAAGCCGAGGGCTGCGAGGAGACCCAGCATCAAGGTGTAGAGCGGCAGGACGGTGGTGTTGCGGCGGATGACGTCGCGGCTGCGGCTGGAGAGCACGGCGGTGATGGAGTGCGGGTACATGAACAGCGCGAGCGCCGAGCCCAGTGCGAGGGTGCCGTAGGCCCACTGGGCGGTGTCGCCCGGCGCCAGGGATCCGCGCGGCTTGCCGGTGGCGGGGTTGACCTGGGAGTAGGCGTCGCCGGCCTTGGCGAAGATGTCGTCGAAGCCGCCCAGCTTGATCGGGATGTAGATGATCGCCACCGCGATGACGATGTAGATCAGCGTGTCCTTCACGAACGCGATCAGCGCCGGTGCCCGCAGGCCGGAGGAGTAGGTGTAGGCCGCCAGGACACCGAAGGCGATCAGCAGCGGCAGGTCCTTGAC
>NZ_JARAVO010000352.1:0-6993 GCF_033792805.1 Streptomyces sp. PA03-1a | reverse complement strand
GCGTAGCCCTCCGGGGTGCGGGGGATGCCCGCCGCAGGCGCAAACAACCCGCACACAACAACCGGCCGCAAGCGGGCACCCCCCGCACCCCGGAGGGCTACGCGGGGGCCGCCAGCAGGGGGCGGGCCCGCTCGCGCAGCTCCGCGACGCGGGGCTCGTTCCCGTACGGCTCCAGCCGGTGCAGGAGGTCCCGCACGTACTCCGTGGTCCGGGCCGACGAGATCCGCCCGGCCACCTCCACCGCCTTGACCCCGGCCGCGCAGGCCGCGTCCAGGTTGCCGGACTCCAGCTCCGCGACCGCCGAGACGACGAGCCGCAGCCCGTGCGAGCGCACGAACTCCTCCGTGGGCCGGGCGAGGGCCGTCTCCGTGAAGCGGCGCACCTGCCCGGGCACGCGCAGGTCGCGGTAGCACTCGGCGGCGTCCGCGGCGAGGCGGTCGTAGGAGTAGAAGCCGAGCCAGGGCGGGTCGGCGTCCCCGTCGCGGGCGCGGTCGAGCCAGGACTCGGCGGCGGCCAGGGCCGTGGCGCACGCGGCGCTCTCGCCGGCCTTGGCGTGGGCGCGGGCCTCGACGAGGTGGAAGAAGGACATCGTGCGCGCCGTGGCGAGGCCGCGGTTGCGTTCGAGGGCGGCCTGGGCCAGGTCCACGCCCTCGTCGGCGAAGCCGCGGTACGTGGCCTGGAGCGACATCGACGCCAGCACGTAGCCCCCGAGGGGGACGTCGGCGGCGGCGCGCGCGAGCCGCAGGGCCTGGATGTAGTAGCGCTGGGCGGCCTCCTGCTGACCGGTGTCGAAGGCCATCCACCCGGCGAGCCGGGTGAGTTCGGCGGTGGCGCCGAAGAGGGAGCGGCCGACCTCGTCGCTGTACGAGCCGAGCAGCAGCGGGGCCGCCTCGACCCGCAGGCACTCGGGGACCATGCCGGAACGCCAGTCGCCGCCGCCGTACTTGGAGTCCCAGCGCCGGGCGTCCTCCGCGGCCTCGCGGAGCTTGGCGACGTCGGAGTGGCCGACGTGGTGCGTGCCCGGGGCGGGGTCCTCGCGGGCGACGCGGGCGTCGGCCGGGGTTATCAGCCAGCGGGAGGCCGGCGTGACGTACGCGCTGACCGCGAAGGAGCCGGCGAGGCTCTGCCAGATGCCGCCGCCGCCCGGGCCGCGCCGGCCGGGGTCGAGCTTCCACAGGTCGGTGGCGGACTTGACGGCCTCCCCGACGTCGCGGGGGAAGGCGAGGCCCACCTCGGGCGCGGGGTCGGCGTCGGCGAGGCCGATCTCGTGCAGCGGCACGGGACGGCCGAGCTTGCTGCCGATGGCCGCCGCGATGAGGTGCGGGGCGGCGCCCTGCGGCACCATGCCCTTGGTGACCCAGCGGGCGACGGAGGTCTTGTCGTACCGCAGGGTCAGACCGCGCTGGGCGCCGAGGTCGTTGACCCTGCGGGCGAGTCCCGCGTTGCTGATGCCGGCCAGGGCGAGAAGGGTGCCGAGTTTCTCGTTGGGCCCTCGGGGTTCTTTGGTCATGACCACTACCACCTCTCGCCGTAAGCGCGAGGGCCGCGTACGCCTGCCACGCCTGTCACACCCTCTCGACGCACAACAACGGCTGGCCCGGCGCCCCTTGTGGAGGCGTGCCGGGTCCGCCGCAGCCCGCCACCGGGCATGCGCCGGACCCCGAGCTGCCGGGACCATCGCTTCTCGGGTGAACCCAGCGTAGTTCGCCGTATCCCGCCCGTTAAGAGCTGTTGTCCCGGATGGCGAGATTCCTGCCCTGAATGCGGCCTGGCGACTCCTGCTGGTGGCGCGTGCTACCGGCGTATGCGGCTGTGCGCCCATCCGCGCGCTCTGTGCCGGTTCGGGCGGTAGGGGTTCCATGGTGGGGTGGGTTGGCCCGCGGCTCTCATGTGCGGCTATGGGGGGTTGTGGCGGGTCAGGGGGCTCCGCCACCACAATCCCCGCGGGTGGCGGACCGGTCCGGGAGGTGCGCCACGCCTCCCGGACCGCGACCCCCACGCGTCGCAGAACGGACGAATGCGGGCTGCCCGGACATTGACCGGAAGATGACGTTTGAAATCCGGTGGCCCGTTCCAAGTGACCATGATCAAGGGGGAGTTGGGCCGAACCGGCCCGCGCCGGACCGCGCGTGACGCGCGGTCCGGCGCTCAACCATGTCCTCATGCGCCTCTTTGTGCGCCGCTCCGTGGCAGCATGTTCCTCGGACGGGGCGGCAGTTCGGCTTGCCGCGGGGCCGGTTGGCCACGGTGGCCCACGTAATCCACGACCTGTGGAGGCGGCGATGCGGTGGTTGGTGGGGTGGAGCAGCGCTGCCGTGGGACAGGTTCCCGGCACGCGCGCCGGCCGCACCCTGCAGCCCGTAGGCGCACAACTCCTGTGGGGCGACCCCGATCCGCTGTGGATGGTGGGTGACTGGCGCCCCGACGAGGTGCGGATCGTCCACGCCGAGAACGGTTCCGTGGCGCGGCTGGCCGTGCTGGGCCGCTGCGCCGCCTCCGACGCCGACCTGCGGGTGGGGCTGTTCGCGGCGCGCGGCGGGGCGCTGCGCCATCTGACGGCCTGGGCCGGCAGCTACACCTGCGTCCTGCAGATCGGCCGCCGCGTCACGGTGCTGGGCGACCTCGCGGGCGCCCGGCCGGTGTTCCACACCCAGTGGGCGCGGGGCACGGCGTACGGCACGGCCGCGCTGCCGCTGGCCGACCTCACCGAGGCCGCCCTGGACGTGACCTACCTGGCGGCGCTGCTGGCCTGCCCGGACTCGCCCGAGGCGCTCGGCGAGGGCACCCCGTACGCCGGGGTGCGCCGGGTGCCGCCCGGGCACGCGCTCATCATGCGCGACGGGGTGCCCGAGGTCAGCGGCTACGAGCCCACCGCCTCGCTCGCCGTCGCCGGCACCCCCGCGGCCTCCGCCGACCCGGACCGGGCGCTCGCCGGCATACGGGACGCCCTGGTCGACGCCGTCCGGACGCGGCTCGCACAGCCCCGCTTCGTACCGGACGCCGGCGAGGCCCCCGCGCCGGGCATCGGCGCCGACCTGTCCGGGGGCAGCGCCTCCTCCACGCTCGCCCTGCTCGCCGCGGGCCTGCCGGGGATGCCGGGCACACCGCTCGGGCACGGCGCCGCCGCGGGGCAGCGCCTGCTGGCGGTGACCTTCAACGACCTGGCCACGGGCGGGGTCCACGGGCGCGAGGCCGAGCTGGAGCGCGCCCGCAGCATGGCCGCCGACCCGCGGCTGCACCACGTCGTCGTACCGGGCGGGCCGGAATCCCTGCCGTACGCCGACCTCCTGGACAGCGGGCCGCTCACCGACGAGCCGGGCCCCTCGCTGGTCACCGCGGAACGGCACCGGCGGCGCCTGGCGGCCGGCGGCGCCGACCACTTCGTGGGGCACGGCGCCCGGCAGGTGCTGGACGCCCATCCGGCCCGCCTGGCGGACCTGCTGATGGACCGTCGGCGGCGCGGCCTGCTGCGTCCCGTCACGGCCCTGGCGCGGGCGGACGGGCCCTCGGGGCGCTCGGTGTTCGTGCCGTTCACGGTGTACCGGGCGGCGCGGCGGCTGGCCCGCACCAGTTACCGGCAGGGCGTGGAGGACGCCGCGGCACGCCTGCTGGCCCGGCGCTTCGAGGAGCACGGGGACGCCCTGGCCGCGTCGCTCGCGGCCCTCGCCTGGTGCCGGCCGGGCCCCGCGGCGCGCTGGCTGACCGGCGAGGCGCTCGCCGAAGTATCGGTTCGCCTGCAGGAGGCGGCTTCCCGGCCGGGCACGACGGTGGAGCGCCCCGGAGAGCGCCGGGCGCGCGCCGCGCTCGCCCGGCACGCCGCCGACCACCGGGTCTTCGAGCAGGCCGCCGAGGTGCGCAGCCAGCGGCTCCACGCGCCCTTCCTGGACAACCAGGTGGTGCGGGCCTGCCGGGCGCTGCCCGAGACGCTGCGCGTCCAGCCGGGCGCCCGCACCACGATCCTGCGCTCCGTCCTGGCGGGCGCGGGCATCCGCGAACTGCCGCCCGGCTGGGGCGCCAACTCCCACGTCTCCACGGCCGTCGCCGTCCGCGCAGGCCTGCGGGCCGCCGTCGACGACCTGCTCGACCTCTTCGAGGCCCCGCTGCTCGCGGACGCCGGGCTCGTCGAGGCCCGCGTCGTACGGGCCGCCCTGCGTGCCGCGGCGGACGGCGAACCGGTGCCCGTCGACGGCCTCACCGACCTGGTCGCCACGGAGGTGTGGCTGCGCCGGCTGCTGGCCCGGCGCGGCTCCTGCTGGACGGGCACGGAGGTGCCGGAACAGCGCGCGGTCGCCAGCGGGGTGCAGCGGCTGTCGCTGTAGGCCGGCGCCGGCGGTCATCTGACGGGACGTGCGCCCCACGGATGCGCCGCCCGGGGGGATATGGACGCCGTTGCTCCACATATGTCACTGGCCGGAAAAGGACCCCGGCGCAGCCCTCCGCGCGAGTCTCCGGGACACTCGGAACATGCGCATCCGTACCACGGCGGCGGCCCTCGCCGCCGCTGCCGCCGCCGCGGCCCTCCTGGGCCTGGCCGCACACGCCTCCGGCGCGCCCGCAGACCGGTCCGGGGTCCGCCTCTACGACGAGGCACTGGGCAGGACGCGCGAAGACGGCGCCACGGTGTGCACCTTCTACTTCAAGGCCGAGGGCTTCGGCCCCGACCAGCCGGTCAACTGGACGGTCTCGTACGCCCGGGGCGAGGACGCGGTCGTCGGCACCCTGGTCACCGGCGCCCGGGGCACCGGGAGCACCGGCCGCGTCGTCCTCGCCGACGGCGACTACCGGTTCCGGTGGGCCGGTTCCGACGCGGACCCGCAGCGCTTCACGGTGGCTTGCCCGGCCGGGACGGCGACCCCGTCGCCGGGCACCGCCGCGACCGCCCCCTCCGTCCCCGCGGGTGCCGTGCCCGGGGTGACGGCGGCGGCGTCCACCGGCCCGGGCACGGGCCTGCCCGCCGCGGGGCTCACCTCCGCGTCGACCTCCACCGGCCCCTCCGACGTCACCGCGGGCGTGGCCTCCGTACTGGTTGCCCTGGGCATCGCCTCGGTGGCGGCACTTGTGATGCTCCGCCGCAAGCCCGTCCGGGCCCCTGCCGCGCCCCGCCGCCACCGGCGCGCCTCCGGCTGACCTGTCGGCGACCCGCACACAACAACGGGCCGCAAGGGGCACGCACCCCCCGCCCGCCCCGCAGGGTGTCCGTGGCGTACCCGACAATGGTGGGGCCGGACAACGCAAGGGCAGCGGCACCACAGGACGGGCGGGCAGATGGCGGTATGGGACGACCTGGTCGGCCAGGACCGGGTGACGGAGCAGTTGGCCGCCGCCGCACGGGACGCCGACGCCTTCGTGACGGCGGCTGCCGCGCGCAGCGCGCTGCCGACGGCGTCGAAGATGACGCACGCCTGGCTGTTCACCGGCCCGCCCGGCGCGGGCCGTGACACGGCCGCCCGCGCCTTCGCCGCCGCGCTGCAGTGCGTGAGCCCGGACCGGGCGCTGGGCGGGGCGCCGGGCTGCGGCTTCTGCGACGGCTGCCACACGACCCTGGTCGGTACGCACGCCGACGTCGAGGTGGTCCGCACCGACCTGCTCTCCATCGGCGTCAAGGACACCCGCGACCTCGTCCGCCGCTCCACGCTGTCGCCCGCCTCCGGCCGCTGGCAGGTGATCGTGCTGGAGGACGCCGACCGCCTCACCGAGGGCGCCGGCAACGTGCTGCTCAAGGCGGTGGAGGAGCCCGCGCCCCGGACGGTGTGGCTGCTGTGCGCGCCCTCCATCGAGGACGTGCTGCCGACGATCCGCTCGCGCTGCCGGCACCTGGTGCTGCGCACCCCGCCCGTGGACGCCGTCGCCGATGTGCTGGTCCGGCGCGACGGCATCGACCCCGTGATCGCCGAGGCCGCCGCCCGTGCCACGCAGGGGCACATCGACCGCGCCCGCCGGCTCGCCACCGACGAGGGGGCGCGCACCCGCCGCGCGGCCGTGCTGAGGCTGCCGCTGCGCGTGGACGACGTGGGGGGCTGCCTCAAGGCCGCGCAGGAGCTGGTGGACGCGGCGACCGAGGACGCCAAGCAGGTCTCCGAGGAGATGGACGCCAAGGAGACCGAGGAGCTGCGCACGGCGCTCGGCGCGGCCGCGGGGGCGGGCAGCCGGATGCCGCGCGGCACGGCGGGCGTGATGAAGGAGCTCGCCGACCGGCAGAAGCGCCGGTCCACCCGTACCCAGCGCGACACCCTCGACCTGGCCCTCACCGACCTGGCGGGCTTCTACCGGGACGTGCTGGCGGTGCAGGTCGGCACGTCCGTCGCCATCGCGAACGTCGAGGCGCGGGACGCCGTCGAGCGGATCGCGGCGGCTTCGCGGCCGGAGAACACGCTGCGCCGCATCGAGGCCGTGCTCGCCTGCCGTGGGGCCCTGGACAGGAACGTCGCGCCGTTGCTGGCCGTCGAGGCGATGACGCTGGCCCTGCGCGCGGGCTGACCGCCGGCGCGCGGGACGGGCCGCGCGGACCGCCCCCGCGCCTTGATCATCCGGCGGACGGGTGATCGTTTGCGGCGCTCGCGCGTCGCCGCTCCCCGGTGCGCCCGGCCTTGCCGCAGGCTGCTGTGCGGTGCCCCCGGCCGCTGTCCCCGCGGGGGTGATCCCAGCGCACGGGGTGCGCTCCCCCCTGCCTCCGGCGCGGGTGCCGCGCCCGTGCCCGAAGCGCCGTGGGGGACCTGCCGAGGTGGTGCCGCACGTGCCCGAGGTGGCCGAGGTCGTCGTTCTGTACGCGCTGCTGACCGCGGCCGGGGCCGTGGCGGTGGCGCTCGCCCGCTCGGCGCTGCGGCACTGGTGGGAGCAGCGCGCGGGCCGCGCGTACGAACTGCCCGTCGAGCGCACCGGCACGGTGCTGCGCGGCGCAGGGTCCGTGCTGGCCGCCGCGGGGGCGGTCACGCTGGCCGTCTGGTCGCCGTCCGGCCCGGCGGATCCGTCGCTCCCGCCGCCCCGCCCGGTCAC
>NZ_JARAVO010000351.1:0-7000 GCF_033792805.1 Streptomyces sp. PA03-1a | reverse complement strand
AGATGTGTTTAAGAGACAGAACAGCCCCAGCCCGGCCATGACCACGCGCGGTCTGGGCACGGCCTGCCGGCCGGCCGACGGCACCTTGGTGATCGCAGCGGGTGCCGCGTGCCGGGCCGTCCGCGCCATGGCCGCTCAGGCGTACCAGCCGTCGCCGGACACCCCCGCCTTCCCCCCGGGCGACGCCGGCGGCGACCCGGTGCCCGGCGACGGCTGGGACGACTGAGCGGCCATGGCGCGGACGGCCCGGCACGCGGCACCCGGTGCGATCACCAAGGTGGCGTCGGCCGGCCGGCAGGCCGTGCCCAGACCTCGCGTGGTCATGGCCGTGCTGGGGCTGTTCGCGCTCGTGTGCGTGATGCTGCTGGACGGCTACCTGCACTCGGAGATCGGCAACGACAGCCGCGTCCACGAGTCCGGGAGCGCGAGCCAGGTGCCCGCCTCCGTCCTCGGGGGCGGCCCCGTGCTGACCTTCGGCGCCGACGGCGAGCCCGTCAGCCACACCCTGCCGCCCCGGACGATCGCGCTCACCTTCGACGACGGCCCGGACCCCCGGTGGACCGCGAAGGTGCTCGCGGTGCTGCGCGAGCACGACGTGCCGGGCACCTTCTTCGTCGTCGGCCAGATGGCCGCCCGGTACCCCGCGCTCATCCGCGACATCGTCGACTCCGGCGGCGAGATCGGCGTCCACACCTTCTCCCACGTCGACCTGGCGTACCAGGACAGGGCCAGGATCGACCGGGAACTCGCCCAGACCCAGCTGGCGCTCGCGGGCGCCGCGGGCATCACGACCTCGCTCTTCCGCGCCCCGTACTCCTCCGAGCCCGATGCCGTCGACGACACCACGTGGCCCGTCTACCGCTACCTCGGCACCAAGGGCTACATCAGCGCCTTCGTCGACACCGACAGCGAGGACTGGCGGCGCCCCGGTGCCGCCGCCATCGTCCGTGACGCCACCCCCAGGGGCGGCAAGGGCGCCTCCGTGCTCTTCCACGACGCCGGCGGCGACCGCTCCCAGACCGTGGAGGCGCTCGGCACGTACATCGACACCATGAAGGCGAAGGGCTACACCTTCACGACGCTCACCGCGAGCCTGGGCGCCACGACCGCCAACCACCGGGCGAGCGGCGCCGAGTTGTGGCAGGGGCGCGCCCTGATCGGGGTCGTGGCGCTGGCCGAGTTCACCATGCCCGTCCTGTTCTGGCTGCTCGTCGTGGTCGGCGTCGCCGTCCTGGCCCGCTTCGCCCTGATGCTCGTCCTCGCCCGCCGCCACGCCAGGATCCGCGGCCGCCGCCGCTTCAGCTGGGGGCCCGCGGTCACCGAACCGGTCAGCGTCATCGTGCCCGCCTACAACGAGAAGGAGTGCATCGCCAACACCGTCGGCTCGCTCGCGGCGAGCACCCACCCGGTGGAGATCGTCGTCGTGGACGACGGCTCGACCGACGGCACCGCCGGCATCGTCGAGGCGATGGGCCTGCCCCAGGTGCGCGTCGTGCGCCAGGAGAACGCGGGCAAGCCCGCCGCGCTCAACCGCGGCCTGGAGCACGCCCGTCACGACCTCGTCGTGATGATGGACGGCGACACCGTCTTCGAGCCCGGCACCGTGCACCGGCTCGTGCAGCCCTTCGCCGATCCGCGGGTCGGCGCCGTCGCGGGCAACGCCAAGGTCGGCAACCGCGGCACGGTGATCGGGGCCTGGCAGCACATCGAGTACGTGATGGGCTTCAACCTCGACCGGCGCATGTACGACCTGCTCGGCTGCATGCCGACCGTCCCGGGAGCCGTCGGCGGCTTCCGCCGCGCCGCGCTGCTCGAGGCCGGGGGCATGAGCGGGGACACCCTCGCCGAGGACACCGACGTCACCATCGCGCTGCACCGCGCGGGCTGGCGCGTGGTGTACGCCGAGCACGCCCGCGCCTGGACCGAGGCACCGGGCAGCATCGGCCAGTTGTGGCGGCAGCGGTACCGCTGGAGCTACGGCACCATGCAGGCGCTGTGGAAGCACCGGCGCTCCCTGGTGGACCGCGGGCCCTCGGGGCGCTTCGGCCGGGTCGGCATGCCGCTGGTCGTGCTCTTCCAGATCGTCACGCCCCTCTTCGCGCCGCTGATCGACCTCCTGACCGTCTACGGCGCCGTCTTCGTCGCACCGGTCAGGTCGCTCCTCGCCTGGGCCGCGCTGATGTCCGTGCAGCTGCTGTGCGCGGCCTACGCCTTCCGCCTGGACCGCGAGCACTACCGCCACCTGCTGATGCTGCCGCTGCAGCAGATCGTCTACCGGCAGCTGATGTACCTCGTCCTGATCCACTCCTGCGTCACGGCCATGACCGGAGGCCGGCTGCGCTGGCAGAAGCTCGAGCGCACCGGCGAGGTCAACTCCCCGCGGGCGTCCGCGGGAGCCGCCCGGTGACCGCGTCCGGCGCCTCCCTGCCCCTGCCCCGGCCCGGGACCTCCGGCCGGCACGCCGCCCGCCGCGGCGCGCGGGCGCTCGCCACTGCCGCCACCACTGCCCCGGGCGCCCGCGACCGGTACCTGGACCTGCTGCGCGCCCTGGCACTCGTCCGCGTCGTGACGTACCACACGTTCGGCTGGGCGTGGCTGAGCCTGGTCTTCCCCTCCCTCGGCGTGATGTTCGCCCTCGCGGGCTCGTTCATGGCGCGGTCGCTGGAGAAGCGGCCCGCGCTGCCGGTGGTGCGGCGGCGGCTGCGCAGGCTCCTGCCGCCGCTGTGGTGCCTCGGCGCCGTCCTGGTCCCGGCGATGCTGCTCCACGGCTGGTCGCCCGGTGGGCACCACGCGGCACGCTGGTGGGCGCGGCTGCTGTGGTGGGTGGTGCCGCTGGCGGACCCGCCGGGCAGCGCCTGGGCCGAACAGGCCACGGGGGTGCTGTGGTACGTGCGCGCCTACCTGTGGTTCGTCCTGCTCTCGCCGCTGCTGCTGCGCGTGTTCCGGCGGTCACCCACCGCGGTGCTCGTCGCCTCCCTCGCCCCGGTCGTGCTCCTGCAGACGCCCTGGAGCCTGCCGGAGGGCGGGGCCGGCAGCGCCGTCACCGATCTGGCGGCCTTCCTCACCTGCTGGCTGCTCGGCTTCGCCCACCACGACGGACTGCTGGACCGCGCGCGGGCGGGCCTGGTGCCGGTCCTGGCCGCCGTCGCCATGGCGGCCGGCGCCTGGTGGGCCTGGTCCCACCGTGCGGACGGCTCGTACGACCTCAACGAGATCCCGCTCGCCCAGGCCCTGTGGTCGGCCGGTTTCGTCCTGCTCCTGCTGCGCTTCCGGCCGGGCGCGGGCCCGGCCGGGCGGCTCCGGACGCTGGACCGGGCGGCGCGGATCGTCAGCGCGCGGGCCGTGACCGTCTACCTGTGGCACGAGGTCGCCCTCATGCTCAGCGTCCCCCTGATCGACCTGATGTGGCGGGTCAGGCTCCTCGAGCTGTCGCTGCCGCTGGACAGCACCTGGTTCCAGTTCGCGGTGGCCTGGGTGCTGATCGCGGTGGCGGTGCTCCTCCTGGGCCGGGTGGAGGACCTCGCCGCGGGGCGCCGGCCCCGGCTCCTGCCCTGACCCGGGCCGGTCGGGACCGGTTGTCGGTGGGGGGTCGTACCGTTGACCCATGCGGCCCGTATCAGACATCGAACGCAGTGTGGCGCCCTTCGAGGTCGTCAGCCCCTTCCAGCCCAGCGGCGACCAGCCGACCGCCATCGACGACCTCGAGCGGCGCATCCGCGCTGGCGAGAACGACGTCGTCCTGCTCGGCGCGACGGGCACGGGCAAGTCGGCGACCACGGCGTGGATGATCGAGCGGCTGCAGCGCCCGACCCTGGTCATGGCGCCCAACAAGACCCTGGCCGCCCAGCTGGCGAACGAGTTCCGCGAGCTGCTGCCGAACAACGCGGTCGAGTACTTCGTGTCGTACTACGACTACTACCAGCCCGAGGCCTACGTCCCGCAGACGGACACCTACATCGAGAAGGACTCCTCGATCAACGAGGAGGTCGAACGGCTGCGCCACTCCACCACCAACTCGCTGCTGACCCGCCGCGACGTGGTCGTGGTCGCCTCGGTGTCCTGCATCTACGGCCTGGGCACCCCCCAGGAGTACATCGACCGCATGGTGCGGCTCAAGGTCGGCCAGGAGATCGACCGGGACGCGCTGCTGCGCAAGTTCGTCGACATCCAGTACGCGCGCAACGACGTGGCGTTCACCCGCGGCACCTTCCGGGTGCGCGGCGACACCATCGAGATCTTCCCGGTCTACGAGGAGCTCGCCGTCCGCATCGAGATGTTCGGCGACGAGATCGAGGCCCTGTACACGCTGCACCCGCTCACCGGCGAGATCATCACCGACGACCAGCAGCTGTACGTCTTCCCCGCCACCCACTACGTCGCCGGCCCCGAGCGCATGGAGCGCGCCATCGCCGGCATCGAGAAGGAGCTCGGCGAGCAGCTCGCGGTCATGGAGAAGCAGGGCAAGCTGCTGGAGGCCCAGCGGCTGCGGATGCGCACCACGTACGACATCGAGATGATGCGGCAGATCGGCACCTGCTCCGGCATCGAGAACTACTCGCGGCACATCGACGGCCGCGAGGCGGGTTCCGCCCCCGACACCCTCATCGACTACTTCCCCGAGGACTTCCTCCTCGTCATCGACGAGTCGCACGTCACCGTGCCGCAGATCGGCGCCATGTACGAGGGCGACGCCTCCCGCAAGCGCACCCTGGTCGACCACGGCTTCCGCCTGCCCTCCGCCCTCGACAACCGCCCGCTGAAGTGGGAGGAGTTCCTGGGACGCGTCGGGCAGACCGTCTACCTGTCGGCCACCCCGGGCAAGTACGAGCTCTCCCGCGGCGACGGCGTCGTCGAGCAGATCATCCGCCCGACCGGCCTGGTCGACCCCGAAGTCATCGTCAAGCCCACCAAGGGGCAGATCGACGACCTGGTGCACGAGATCCGGCTGCGCGCCGAGCGCGACGAGCGCGTCCTGGTCACCACCCTCACCAAGAAGATGTCCGAGGACCTCACCGACTACATGCTGGAACTCGGCATCCAGGTGCGGTACCTGCACAGCGACATCGACACCCTGCGCCGGGTCGAGCTGCTGCGCGACCTGCGGGCGGGCGAGTTCGACGTCCTGGTCGGCATCAACCTGCTCCGCGAGGGCCTGGACCTGCCCGAGGTGTCGCTGGTCGCCATCCTCGACGCCGACAAGGAGGGCTTCCTGCGCTCGGGCACCTCCCTGATCCAGACCATCGGCCGCGCGGCGCGCAACGTCTCCGGCCAGGTCCACATGTACGCCGACAAGATCACCCCGGCGATGGAGAAGGCCATCGAGGAGACCAACCGGCGCCGGGCCAAGCAGATCGCGTACAACGAGGAGCGGGGCATCGACCCGCAGCCGCTGCGGAAGAAGATCGCCGGCATCCTGGACTCCTTCGCCCGCGAGGACGCCGACACCGAGGAGCTGCTGGGCTCCGGCCGCCAGCGTTCGCGCGGCAAGGCGCCGGTGCCGGGCCTGTCCGCCAAGGCGGGGGAGAAGCGGGCCGCCAAGAGCCTGCCCGCGGCCGAACTGGCGGAGCTCATCGGCGAGCTGACCGACCAGATGCACGCCGCCGCCGCGGATCTTCAGTTCGAGGTCGCGGCCCGGCTGCGCGACGAGGTGGGCGAGTTGAAGAAGGAGCTGCGGCAGATGCGGGAGGCCGGCGTGGCCTGACCGTACCGGCTGTCGAATCTCTTGCCGAACCACGGTGCCCTACCCGTGCGTCTCCCCATAGGGTGCGGAGCAACCGCACGACGGCAAAACGGTTGAGAGGGGACAGCGCGTGACGGTCAACATGACCAAGGGTCAGAAGATCAGCCTGCAGAAGTCGGACGGGGGGACGCTTTCGTCGGTCCGCATGGGGCTCGGCTGGCAGGCCGCCCCGCGTCGCGGTCTCTTCGGTTCCCGCACCCGGGAGATCGACCTCGACGCCTCCGCGGTCCTGTTCGCCGACAAGCAGCCCGTGGACGTGGTGTTCTTCCGTCACCTCGTCAGCGACGACGGCTCGGTCCGGCACACCGGCGACAACCTCGTCGGCGGTGCCGGACAGGGCGGCGACGACGAGTCGATCCTGGTCGACCTGCAGCGGGTGCCGGTGCACATCGACCAGATCGTCTTCACCGTCAACTCCTTCACCGGGCAGACCTTCCAGGAGGTGCAGAACGCCTTCTGCCGCCTGGTCGACGAGACCAACGGGCAGGAACTCGCCCGCTACACCTTGACCGGAGGCGGTGGCTACACCGCGCAGATCATGGCGAAGGTGCAGCGCAACGGTGACGGCTGGTCGATGACCGCGATCGGCTCCCCGGCCAACGGCCGCACGTTCCAGGACCTGATGCCGGCGATCCTGCCGGCGCTCTGACCGCACAGGGGGGCGCGGGCATGACCATCGAGCTGGTCCACGGGCAGAACCATCCGCTTCCCGGCACCTCGCTGGAGGTACGGGTGTCGGCCGGTACGCCGGTGGTGGCCGGTGTCTCGCTGGGTGACGGGCAGGGGCGCGTGAGCGGCCCCGGGTCCGTCGCCCACCCCGGGGCGCCGCGGCTGCCGGGCATCGAGGTGCCCGCGGGCCTCGCCGCCGAGCAGCGCGTCACCGCCGACCTGTCGGCCGTGCCGGCGGACGTGGAGCGCGTCCACGTGCTGCTGGCGCTGCCACCGGTCGCCGGGGCACCGACCCGCTTCGGGGCCTGCCCCGCGCCCCATCTGACCGTCGCCGGCTCCGACGGGGCGCCGGTCGTGAGCTTCACCGTCACCGGGCTCGGCGCCGAGGCCGCGATCGTCGCCCTGGAGCTCTACCGCCGCCAGGGCGCCTGGAAGGTGCGGGCGCTCGGCCAGGGGTACGGCGGCGGGCTGGCGGAGCTGCTGCGCGACCAGGGGCTGGGCCGCCCGGAGGCGGACGCCGTGGCCGCGCGCGTGGCGGACGCCGTACGCCCCCCGCGCGCCCACGGCGTCCGCCTCCGGGCCTGTCTCTTA
>NZ_JARAVO010000350.1:0-7034 GCF_033792805.1 Streptomyces sp. PA03-1a | reverse complement strand
GAGTGCGGGGGAGGGACGGACGGGGGCGCGGTCAGCGTCCTCTCGGTTCTTCCGGTCTTCCCGGTCCTACTGGTTCTTGCGGTTCTTGCGGTTCTCCCGGCGCTTCCGGCTCCTGCGGCCGAGCTGCCCGGCTGTCCCCCGCGGGGTCAGGTCCGCCAGGGCAGCTCGGCCGCGACGGTGGTCGGGCCGCCGGCGGGGGAGTCCACCGCGAGGACGCCGTCCACCGCCCCCAGCCGCTCGGCGAGCCCGGCCAGGCCGGAGCCGCGCGCCGTGGAGGCGCCGCCGCGCCCGTTGTCGACGACGTGGATCATCAGCCGGTCCCCGGAGCGCCACAGGTCGACCGTGGCGCGCGAGGCGCCGCTGTGCTTGCTGATGTTCTGCAGCAGTTCGGAGACGGTGAAGTACGCGATGCCCTCGATCGCCGGCACCGGCCGCCCCGGCAGGTCCACGCTCACCTGCACCGGCACGGTGCAGCGCGCCGCGAGGGAGGACAGGGCGGCGTCCAGGCCGCGGTCGGTGAGGACGGCCGGGTGGATGCCGCGGGCCAGGTCGCGCAGCTCCTGGAGGGCCAGCTTCACCTCGCCGTGCGCCTCCTCGACCATGGTGGCGGCCGCCTTCGGATCCTCCTGCAGCTTCTCCTTGGCCAGGCCCAGGTCCATGGCGAGCGCGACGAGCCGGGCCTGGGCCCCGTCGTGCAGGTCGCGCTCGATGCGGCGCAGGTCGGCGGCGGCGGTGTCCACCACCGTGCCGCGGTCCGACTCCAGTTCCGTGACGCGGCTGGCCAGCCGCGAGGGCCCCAGCAGCCCGGCGACCAGGCCCCGGTCGACGTACGCCATGCCCCGGATCAGCCAGGGGGTGGCCAGGACCAGCAGCAGCCCCAGCACGGAGGTCATGGCCACCTCGAACGGCGAGTCCAGCCACCAGCCGTTGCCGTTGCCGTCCCCGTACAGCTGGAGCCCGGGCTGGTCGGTGTAGGCCGGGAACACCCACTGCCACAGCGGGTACGTGAGGAGCCCCCAGCCGTAGGTGAAGAAGGAGATGGCCACGGAGAAGGTGAACACGCCCCACGGGAAGTGCACGAAGAAGTACAGGATGTGCCGCCAGGAGGCGCCGCTGGTCAGCTGGCCGCCGAGCCACGACATGAAGCCCTGGCCCGGCCGCCGGCGCAGCGGTTCCGGCGCGGCCACGTCGATGCGCAGGCACTGGCGGGCCCGCTCGCGCTCCACGACGCCGAGCCCCCGGCACCCGGCCAGCATCACGGCGAGGACGGGCAGTCCGAGGAAGGTGACCAGCAGGCCCGCCCCCAGCGACAGCATCGTCACCGTGAAGACGAAGCCGATGATGCCCATCGGCAGGTTCAGCAGGAGATACAGGAACTCGCGCCAGGTGCGGGCCTCGATCGGCGCGCGCAGCGCCGCGGGCAGCCGGTGCTCGCGCGGCTCCGGGAAACCGTATGCCATGGTCACGTCCGTCCTCTTCGTCGTACCTCTGCGTCCGCTGGTGATGCCTCCAGCCTCGTCCTGCGGGGCCCTCGCGCCCATGGTGCGGATCGGCGTCTTGGACCTGGGGAAAACCCCACCCCCGCGGTGCGGCGGCCGGGACCCGGGCGGTGTCAGCGGGGGAGCCGCAGCGCCAGCCCGTCGAGGACGACGTCCAGGCCGTAGGCGAACTTGGCCTCGCGCAGCGCGACCGGGTCCTCGAGGGCGGCCGTGGGGTCGGCGTAGGAGCCGGACAGGTGGTCGTGGGGGGCCGCGGCGGCCTGGGCGGCGGGCATGAGACGGGCGATGAAGCCGGCCTCGGTCTCGCCGGAGCGGGCGACCGTGGTGAGCCAGGCGGCTTCCGTGGTGCTCATGCCGATCACGTAGCTCAGGAGGGTGTCGATCGCCCGGCTCGGCTCGGGGAAGCCGGCGGCGGCGAACAGGGCGGCCAGCCGCTCGGAGTACGACATGAGGTTGGGGCCGAGGTAGGCGAGGCCCGCCTGGCCCAGGACCGAGGACAGCCACGGGTGGCGCAGCGCCGTCGCGCGGAAGGACCCGGCGGCCTCGGTGACCGCGGCGCGCCAGTCCGCCCCGCCGGCGGCGGGGACGGCGATCTCGGCGGCGACCTCGTCGACGGCCAGCTCCATCAGCTCGTCCTTGGTCGCGACGTGCCGGTAGAGGGAGGTCGCGCCGGCGTTCAGTCGGGCCCCCAGCTTGCGCATGCTGAGGGCCTCGACGCCCTCGGCGTCCAGCATGGCGATCGCCTCGCGGACGATCGCGCCGCGGCTGAGCGCGGGCTGGTCGGCCTCGCGCTGCTGCCGGGCCCACACGGACGGGATCGGGCTCGGCTTCGTCCTGGCGGCCATGGCGCTCCTTGGGGTACCGGGGTGCGGGCGGATTGCTGCGTACGGCGTTCGCATTCAGCGTACAGGAGCGAGTGTTGCGCACACCGTTCCGCTGTGCGTACAGTGTTCGCACCGAAGGAACGGTGTACGCATCGGAGCCGATGCCCGAAAGGACGCCCCATGGAGACCCGCAACCCCCGCCGCTGGTGGATCCTGATCGTGCTGTGCCTCAGCTCGCTGGTGCTGGTGGTCGACAGCATGGCGCTGACCGTGGCGGTGCCCGCGATGACCGGGGACATCGGCGCGAGCGCCCAGGACACGCAGTGGATCCTCGACTCCTACATCCTGGTCTTCGCCGGTCTCCTGCTGGCTTCGGGAAGCCTCGGGGACCGGTTCGGGCGCCGGAAGGTGATGCTCGTCGGGCTGCTGCTCTTCGGGGCGGCCTCCCTGGCGGCCACCTTCTGCACCAGCCCCGGAGAGGTCATCGCCGTACGGGTCGCGATGGGCGTCGGCGGCGCGCTGATCATGCCCTCGACGCTGTCGATCCTCATCACCGTCTTCGACGAGGAGGAGCGCGGCAGGGCCATGGCGGCGTGGAGCTCGGTGTCGATGCTCGGCCTGGTCGGCAGCCCGGTGCTCGGCGGCGTGCTGATCGACCACTTCTCCTGGCACGCGATCTTCCTGATCAACGTCCCGGTGGTCGCGCTCGCCGTCGCCGCCGGCGTCACCCTCATGCCGGAGTCCAAGGGCCCGTGGAGCAAGCCCGACCCGCTCGGCGCGGTGCTGTCCGCGGCCGGCATGACCGCCCTGGTCTGGTGGATCATCGAGCTCCCGCAGCACGGCGCCTTCGGCGGCCGCTCCGGGATCACCCTGGCCGTCGCCGTCCTCGCCCTCGGCGCCTTCGTGGTCTGGGAGAACGTCACCTCCGCGCCGATGGTCCCCCTGGTCCTGTTCCGGCACCGCAACTTCAGCGGCGGCTCGCTCTCGCTGACCCTGGTCCAGATCGGCAACGGCGGCCTGCTGCTGGTGCTCACCCAGTACCTGCAGTTCGTGCTGGGCTACTCGCCGGTCAAGGCGGGTGTCGCCTTCGTGCCGCTGGCCGTCGCCGCGCTGGCCGGCAACGTCCTGGGCACCACGTTCGCCGCGCGGATCGGCAACCGCCTGCTGATCCTTGGCGGCATGCTCGTCATGGCCTCCTCCTTTGCGCTGCTGACCACCGTCTCGGCCGGCACCGGCTTCGCCGTCCCGGCGGCCGCCCTCGGCCTGCTCGGCCTCGGCGCGGGCCTGGCGATGCCGGCCGCCGTCGGCGCCCTCATGGCCACCATCCCCCCGGAGAAGGCGGGGGTCGGCTCCGCCCTGAACGACACCATCCAGCAGGCCGGTACCGCGCTCGGCATCGCGATCCTCGGCTCGCTGCTGGCGAGCGGCTTCGCCCGCCAGATGCCCGCCGGCACCCCCGAGGAGGCGAGGCACTCCATCGCCGGCGCGCTGGCCGTCGCCCAGGGCGACAGCGGGATGGTCCGCGCGGCCCGGGAGGCGTTCACCGCCTCGATGTCGGCCACCTTCACCATCAGCGCGATCGGCGTCCTCGCCGCCGCCCTGCTGGCTGCCCTGGTCATGCGCGACAGCAGGCCCGAGCCCTCCACCACCCCGGCGCAGGAGGCGGAACTCGCCGCCTGACGCAAGCACGGCAGGCCGGTGCCCTCGCTGGAGGGCACCGGCCTTCCCGCACGCGGCTCAGCCCCGGTCGCGCCAGGGCAGCTCGGCCGTCACCGTCGTCGGGCCGCCGGCCGGGGAGTCGATCACCAGCAGGCCGTCCACCGCGTCCAGCCGTTCGGCCAGACCGCCCAGCCCGCCGCCGTCCGACGCGCTCGCCCCGCCCCGCCCGTCGTCGCGGACCTGGATCATCAGCCGGCCGTCCGAGCGCCACAGCTCGACGACGGCCCGGCGCGCCCCGCTGTGCTTGCTGATGTTCTGCAGCAGCTCGGAGACGGTGAAGTACGCGATGCCCTCGATCGCCGGCGCCGGCCGGCCCGCCAGGTCCACCTGGACCTGCACCGGCACCGTGCACCGGGCGGCCACCGAGGACAGGGCGGCGTCCAGGCCGCGGTCGGTGAGGACGGCCGGGTGGATGCCGCGGGCCAGGTCGCGCAGCTCCTGGAGGGCCAGCTTCACCTCGCCGTGGGCGTCGCCGACCATCCTCGCCGCCGCCTCCGGGTCCTCCTGCAGCTTCTCCTTGGCCAGGCCCAGGTCCATGGCGAGCGCCACGAGCCGGGCCTGGGCCCCGTCGTGCAGGTCGCGCTCGATGCGGCGCAGGTCGGCGGCGGCGGTGTCCACCACCGTGCCGCGGTCCGACTCCAGCTCGGCGATCCGCCGCTCCAGCTCGTCGGAGGGCGACAGCAGGCCGCGGACCATCGCGCGGTCCGCGTTGGCCAGCCCCCGGGCGATGAACGGCAGCACGGGCCACGCCACGAAGAGCGAGGTCAAGGCGACGGTGAAGGTCGCGATCCCCCACGGCAGCCGGATGAAGAAGTACAGCGCGTGCCGCCACCCCACGGGGTCCTTCAGCGAGGTCCACAGCCAGGGGAAGAACCCCATCCGCCCGGGACGCAGCGACCGGGGCTCGTCCACGGCCACCCCGAGCATGCCGCGCGCCCGTATCCGCTCCAGCCGCCCCAGCAGCCGGCACCCGGCCAGTCCCAGCGCCAGCAGCGGCAGGCCGACCACGGTCACCGACAGCCCGATGCCGAGGTAGAGCACGACGGCGACGTAGACGAAGCCCACGAGGTCCACGGGCAGGTTCGCCAGGAGATACGCGATCTCCTTCCACGTCACGGCGTCGAAGGCGAAGCGCGCCGGCGGCAGCGGGGCGGCTTCCCCGCGCTGGGAGTTGATGGTCATGACGCCAAGCCTGCCGGGGACCGGGCGGGCACCGCCATGGGGTGCGCCTGCCAGGAAAAGGTGGGGTTATCCGTACCACCGGTCAGGACGGGTGGTTCCGCTCCGGGAGGCAGGGCCTAGACTCCGTTCGTACAGATCGTCTAAAGATCCACCGGGATCGCTGGACAACGCGCTTACGACGAGAAACGAGGGGCGGACGGACGTGGACTACTTCCACGGCTACTCGGTCGTCGGACTGGTCGCGGTGCTCGGGGTGCTCTTCGTGACCGTGGCCTTCGGGGCCGGTCGCCTGCTGCGGCCCGTCGTGCCGACGCAGGAGAAGATGCTCACGTACGAGTGCGGCGTCGACCCCGTCGGCGAGGGCTGGGCGCACACCCAGATCCGCTACTACGTCTACTCCTTCCTGTACGTCGTCTTCGCGGTCGACGCGATCTTCCTCTTCCCCTGGGCGACGGTGTTCGCCGCCGAGGGGTACGGCGGCACCACGCTGGTCGAGATGTTCGTCTTCCTCGGCTTCCTCGCCGTCGGTCTGCTCTACGCCTGGAAGAAGGGCGTCCTGGAATGGACGTGACCGATGTGACCGATGTGAGCACTCCCGAGTACCTGCCGGAGCCGCGCCGCCTCGGTACGCTCGCGCGGCTGGCACCCGAGCCGATGAAGGTGGTCCTGAACTGGGGCCGCCGCTACAGCCTGTGGGTCTTCAACTTCGGGCTCGCCTGCTGCGCCATCGAGTTCATCGCCGCGTCCATGGCCCGGCACGACTTCATCCGGCTCGGCGTGATCCCCTTCGCGCCCGGCCCGCGCCAGGCCGACCTCATGATCGTCTCGGGCACCGTCACCGACAAGATGGCCCCGGCCGTGAAGCGCCTGTACGAGCAGATGCCCGAGCCGAAGTACGTCATCTCCTTCGGCGCCTGCTCCAACTGCGGCGGCCCCTACTGGGACTCGTACTCCGTGACCAAGGGCGTCGACCAGATCATCCCCGTCGACGTCTACGTGCCCGGCTGCCCGCCGCGGCCCGAGGCGCTGCTCCAGGGCATCCTCAAGCTCCAGGAGAAGATCGCCCGCGAGTCGCTCGGCGAGCGCTACGGCGACGGGGGCACCCCGCCCGCGTCCACCGCAGCGCTGCGCAGCGGCCTGGTCCAGGCCCCGCCGCCGCCCGGGGAGGCCGCGAAGTGACCACGCCCTTCGACCGGCTCCCCGAGCCGGACGCCGTCGCCGAGGTCTTCGGCGCCGAGGCCACGGCGGAGGAGGCGTACGGCCTGCTGACCGTCGACGTCCCCGCCGCCTCCTGGACCGACGCCCTGCGGGCCGCCCGGGACACCCTCGGCTGCACCTTCTTCGACTGGCTCAGCGCCGTCGACGAAGGCGGCACCGGGTTCCGGGTCTGCGCCCACGTGGTGGCCCCCGCGGTCGGCTCCGTTCGGCGCCTGATGATCCGTACGACCGTCCCGCACGAGGCCCCGGCCCTGCCGACCGCCGTCGGCGTCTACGCGGGCGCCGCCTGGCACGAGCGCGAGACGCACGAGATGTTCGGTGTCGACTTCACCGGCCACCCGCACCTGGTGCCGCTGCTGCTGCCCGAGGGTTTCGAGGGGCATCCGCTGCGCAAGGACTTCGTGCTGGCGGCGCGTGTGGCGAAGGCGTGGCCGGGCGCCAAGGAGCCGGGGGAGCCTGCGGCGGGAGCAGCGCACGGCGGCCCCAAGCGCCGCCAGATGCTGCCGCCGGGCGTGCCCGACCCCAACGAGTGGGGACCGCTGAAGGGGCAGTTGCCGCCCGCCCCGGCGAGGCCCGCCCGGACCCCGCGCAC
>NZ_JARAVO010000034.1:0-50793 GCF_033792805.1 Streptomyces sp. PA03-1a | reverse complement strand
GTGGGCAGGGAGGGCGGTGCGTCAGGTGCGGACTTCCAGCAGCGGCACCAACTGCTCCACGGGGGTCATCGAGCCGTGCAGGCCGACCATGGTGGACTCCCCCGGCTCGGAGCGGGTGGCGACGATCGCGACGTCGTCCCGGGCGACGGCGACGACGTCTCCGATGCGGCCGAGCACCCGGTCCTCCACGACGGGCCCGAACCAGCCCGCGGCGACCGCCTCTTCACGGGAGGCCACCCACATCTGCTCGCCGAGCACCTCGCTCCACACCGCGTGCACGTCGGCTGCGGCGCCTGGCACGGCGTAGACATGACGGGCCCGGGCCTCGCCGGCGAGGACGGCGACGCCGGCGCGCAGCTCCCAGTCCTCGTCGAAGTCGATCCGGGACTCCGGGTCGAAGGGGATGTCGATCATGCCGTGGTCGGCGGTGATGTAGAGCGCGCTGCGCGGCGGGAGCTGCTCGGCGAGCCGCTGGGCGAGCCGGTCGGCCATCATCAGCTGGCCGCGCCAGGCGTCGGAGTCGACCCCGTGCCGGTGGCCCATGGAGTCCAGCTCGCTGTAGTACGTGTAGACCAGCGCCCGGTCGGTCGCCGCGAGCCGCTCGGCGGTGAGGTCCATGCGCTCCTCGCCGCTGAGCCGCCCGTGGAAGGTGCCGCCGCTGAGGGCGATCTTCGTCAGCGGGGTGTGCTGGAAGGTCGGCGAGGTGACCTGGCAGGTCTCGATGCCGGCGGCCTGGGCGAGCTGGAAGACCGTGGGGTACGGCTGCCAGACGTACGGGTCGGTCCACGGCTGCCATCGCAGCTGGTTCATCAGCTCGCCGGTGTCCGGGTTCAGCACGGTGTACCCGGCCAGGCCGTGCGCGCCGGGCGGCAGCCCGGTGCCGACGGAGGCGAGCGAGGTCGCGGTGGTGGAGGGGAAGCCCGCGGTGATCGGCCGGCCGCTGCCGGTGGCCGAGCCGGCGATCAGGGAGGTGAGGAACGGCGCCTCGTCGGGATGCCGGCGGATCAGCTCCCAGCCCATGCCGTCGACGAGGAACACGCAGACCCGGTCGGCGGGCACCAGGTCGAGCGCCGTCCGCGGGGCGCCGGTGATGCCGAGCCCGGCGGCGACCGCGGGCAGCAGGTCGCTCAGGGAAGCGCTGCCGTAGCGCGGGGCGGGTGCGGCGTACGGATCGAGCGGTTCGTAGGACGGGGCGGGATGGACCATCAGGAGGCCGCGCCCGCGGTCGCCTCGGAGAGCGCCTGTGCGAAGGCGAGGGCCTGGCGGACGGTCTCGGGGCCGTCGCCCGCCTCGCTGACCCGCAGGCTCAGGTCGTCGGCGCTGGAGGAGCCGGTGTAGCCGTGGTCGGCCTCGCAGTTGGGGTCGCCGCAGGCGGCGGGCTCCAGGTCGATGCGGCTGACCGCGCCCCAGCCGATGGTCAGCACGACCTCGCGGGGCAAGGTGCCCGGGGTGTACGACTCGGGGTTGGCGACGACCCGGCTCAGCACGACCGACGAGATCCGCTCCAGCTTGACCGACTCGGTGGAGGTGGTGGCGTAGGGGCTCGGGGAGGTGTCGTCGGCGCTCTGCTCGTCGGTGTGGCTGACGATGAAGCGGGTGCTGGTCAGGACCAGGACGGTGACGTGCCGGCGGACCTCGTTCGCGTCGAAGGTGGTCTCCTGGTGGACCAGGTACGAGGCGACCGCCTCCCCACCGACGGAGGCCTCCACGGCCTCGGCCACGAGGGCGGGGTAGTAGCCGCTGCGCTCGATCGCCGCGCGCAGCCCCTGGGTCGTCGTACCGGTCTTCGCCATGGCGACCATCCTAGTGCGGAGCACGTGTTCAGAAGGACGACAGTGCACGAGGCCCGAGGTCCGTGCGGGCCGGGGGCCGCGCGAGGCGCACGGAGGCGCCGAGCACGGTGAGGCCGGCGGGGGCCACCACGACCGGTTCGAGGTCGACGGAGACCACCTCGGGCAGGTCGTCGACCAGCCGCGACACCCGCAGCAGCAGCTCCTCCAGGGCGCCGGTGTCCACCGGCTCCGCGCCGCGCCAGCCGAACAGCAGCGGGGCGGCCTTGATGGAGCGGACCAGCTCGGCGACGTCCCGGTCGGTGGCCGGGACCAGCCGGTGCGCCATGTCGTCGAGGAGTTCGGAGGGGGCGCCGGCGATGCCGAAGGAGAGCACGGCGCCCGCGGCCGGGTCGACGGTGGCGCGTACGACCGTGTCGACGCCGCGCGGTGCCATGGCCTGCACGACCAGGTGCAGCTCCTCCGGCTTGCCCAGCCGGGCGGTCAGCTCCTCGAAGGCGCGGCTGATGTCGTCGGGGCCGGCGATGTCCAGGCGTACGCCGCCGAGGTCGGCGCGGTGCCGCAGGTGGGGCGCGGTGGTCTTGAGGGCGACCGGGTAGCCGAGCCGCCGGGCCGCCTCCAGGGCCGCGTCGATCCCGGGGGCGGGCAGCGTGGGCCGGACCGTGATGCCGTAGCGGGCCAGCAGGGCGGCGGCCGCGGAGTCGTCGAGGGGGACGCCGTGGGTGTCCCCGACGGGCTCCGCCGCCTCGTCGAGCAGCCGGGTGACGTCCTGGCAGGCGCCCGCCTCGTCGACGTCCTCGAACTCCGGCACCCTGCCGGGAACCTGGGCGTCCCTGCGCCACTGGGCGTACGCGGCGGCCCTGGCCAGTGCCTTCACGGCGCGCTCGGCGGCGCCGTACGCGGGGATGCGGACGGCGGCGAGGCGGGTGGCCATGGCCTCCAGGGCGGTGTGGACGATCACGACGGGCTTGCCGGTGCCGGCCTCGTCCGCGGCGGCGTGGAGGGCTTCGGCCAGCGCGGGGTCGTCGCTGCTCGCGGGGGCCTCGCCGAGGTCGGAGCCCACGCGCGGGATGGCGGTGACCACGACGGCGTCGTGGGCGGGGTCGGCGAGGGCGGCGGAGAGGGCGGCCCGGAAGTCCTCGGGGCCGGCGGCCGTGGTGAGGTCGAGCGGGAGGCCCGGTTCCAGCCCGGCGGTGAGGCAGGCGTCGTAGGTGAGCAGGCCGAGCGACTCCGAGTTGCCGAGGACCGCGACGCGGGGGCCCGCGGGCAGCGGGCGGCAGGACAGCAGCAGTCCGGTGTCGAGGAGCTCGGTGACGGTGTCGGTGCGGATGACGCCGGCCTGCCGCAGCAGGGCCGAGACCGTGCTGTCCGCGATGCGGGCGGGGGGCACCGCGTGTCCGGGCGGGGCGGCCGCCGAGTGCCGGGCGCCCTTGACGACGACGACCGGCTTGACGGCGGCGGTGCGCCGGGCGAGGCGGTAGAACTTGCGCGGGTTGCCGAGGGTTTCGAGGTAGAGCAGGGCGACGTCGGTGGCCGGGTCGTCGTACCAGAACTGCAGGATGTCGTTGCCCGAGACGTCCGCCCGGTTGCCGGCGGAGACGAAGGACGACAGTCCGGCGCCGCGCCGGCGCAGCCCGGACAGCAGGGCGATGCCGATGGCGCCGGACTGGGTGAACAGGCCGAGCCGTCCGGCGTCCGGGGTCTGCGGCGACAGCGAGGCGTTGAGCCGGACGTCCTCGGCGGAGTTGAGGATGCCGAACGCGTTGGGGCCGATGACGCGCATCCCGTACGAGTGGGCCTGCCGCACCAGTGCGCGCTGCCTGCGGCGGCCCTCGGCGCCGGACTCGGCGTAGCCGGAGGAGATCACCAGCAGGCCCAGGACGCCGTGCCGGCCGCATGCGTCGACGGCCTCGGCGACGTCGTCGGCGGGCACGGCGATCACGGCGAGGTCCACGGTGTCGGGGATCTCGGCGACGGAGCGGTGGGCGGGGACGCCCTCCGGGTCGAGGGTGCGCAGGTCCTCGGGGAAGGAGCGGTTCACGGCGTGTACGCGGCCGGTGTAGCCGCCCGCGACGATGTTCCGGAGCACTCCGCGGCCGACGCCGCCCGGCCGGCGGCCGGTGCCGATGACGGCCACGGAGGCGGGGGCGAGCAGTCGCTGGACGGAGCGGGCCTCGGCGCGCTGCTCGCGGGCGCGCATGACGGCGAGGGACTGCTCGGTGGGCTCCAGGTCGCATTCGAGCCGGACGACGCCGTCGGTGAAGCTGCGCTGCTGGGTGTAGCCCGCGTCGGTGAAGACCTTGATCATCTTGCGGTTGGAGGGCAGCACCTCGGCGATGAAGCGACGGATGCCGCGCTCGCGGGCCACCGCCGCGATGTGCTCCATCAGGGCGGAGGCCACCCCGCGGCCCTGGTGCGCGTCCTGGACCAGGAAGGCGACCTCGGCCTCGCCGTCGTCGGTGCGGTCGTAGCGGACGGTCGCGATGAACTCGCCGCCGACCAGGGCCGCCAGGCCGACGCGGTCACGGTAGTCGTGGTGGGTGAAGCGGTGCACGTCCCGGTCGGAGAGCCGGGGGTAGGGCGCGAAGAAGCGGTAGTACTTGGACTCGTCGGAGACCTTCTCGTAGAAGCTGACCAGCCGTCCCGCGTCGTCCGGCGCGATGGGCCGGACGTGGGCGATCCCGCCGTCGCGCAGGACCACGTCCGCCTCCCAGTGGACCGGGTAGTCGCGCTCTGCGGCGGACGGCGTCGTCATGGCCCAAGCGTACGGGCACCTGCCGGTCGCGGGACCGGTGCGACGATGTGGGGACGGACCGGTGTCCGAGGCATGGCAGACTGGTCTAGACCTCCCAGGAACGACCCGAAGGGCAACACCATGGCTGAGCGCCGCGTCACCATCGGCTGGGCCGAGGGCCTGCACGCACGTCCCGCTTCGATCTTCGTCCGCGCCGCCACCGCCGTGGGCGCCCCCGTCACCATCGCGAAGGCGGACGGGGCCCCGGTCAACGCCGCCTCGATGCTCGCCGTGCTGAGCCTGGGCGTGGCCGGCGGCGAGGAGGTCGTGCTGGCCTCCGACGCGGAGGGGGTGGACGCCGCTCTGGACAGCCTCGCCAAGCTCGTCTCCGAAGGCCTGGACGAACTCCCCGAGACCGTCTGACAGCGCGCGGAGCCGCGGTGCGGCAAAAGGGGCGGGCCTGCGCGTGAAATCCGGCCGGATTTCGCGGACCCGCCCCTTCGCCATTGCGAGGTCATTTTCGGGCAGCGCGCAGCACAATAGGGCACGGAAATACCCCGCGCACAATTCCCCAAGTTGTATACGGCACTTCTGTTAAACCCGGCCGCGCGAAGTGTGTACGGCGTGTTTCCGATTCCTCACCGCGACGCGGCGCCGCGCCCCGTGCTCTCCGGACGGCGCAGCCGGTGCACCGCCGTCGCCCGCTCCACATGGGCCGCCATCAGCCGCCGGGCCCGCTCCGCGTCACCGCGTGCCACCGCGTCCACGACCGCCCCGTGCTCCTCCCAGGACTCCACGGCCCGCCCAGGGGTGTCCACCGCGTACACCCAGGCGATCTTGTGCCGCAGCTGGGTCAGCAGCGCCACCAGGGTCGGGCTGCCGGAAGCCTGGGCCAGCGTCTCGTGGAACCAGCCGTCCAGCGCGGGCAGGTCGGACAACTGGCGCCGGAGGGAACGTTCCTGGCCCAGCCGGACGAGCCCGCGCAGCACCTTCACATGGGCCTCGGTGCGCCGCTGCGCCGCCCGCGCGGCGCCCAGCGGCTCCAGCAGGGCACGGATGTCCAGCAGGTCGGCGGCCTCCTGCTCGGTCGGCTCGGCCACGGACGCCCCGGCGTGCCGGCGGGTCCGCACGAAGCCCTCGGACTCCAGGGTGCGCAGCGCCTCGCGCACCGGGACCCGGGACACCCCGTAGCGCTTGGCCAACTGCTCTTCGGTCAGCCGGCTCCCCGGCGCGAAGAACCCGCTGATGATGTCGTCACGGATCGCGGTGCACACCGCCCGGGCCGAAATCGGGCGGCCCGCGCCGCCGGCCCCCTTCACGTACGACCCCACATCGCAGGTTCCTTTCGGTGCGCGCCGACGGCCGTCCTTTAATCCCCGTGTAACGGAGGAGCCGGCGTTTCTGCCGCGACTCTATTCCAGCACGCCGCCGATTCCGACGGCTGCCCTGAATTCATGGAGCATTTTTGGACACCCCGCGGCCGGGAAGCGCCGGCATGCCGAAGGCCCCGGCGGGGGAACCGGGGCCTTCGTGTGGGGGGAGGGGAATGGCTCAGATGCGGACGCCCTTGGAACGCAGGTACGCCAGCGGGTCCACGTCGGCGCCGTAGGACGGTGCCGTACGGGCCTCGAAGTGCAGGTGCGGCCCCGTCACGTTGCCGGTGGCGCCCGACAGGCCGATCTGCTGCCCCGCGGAGACGGTCTGGCCCACGGACACGCCCAGCGAGGACAGGTGGGCGTACTGGGTGTACATGCCGTCCGCGTGGCGGATCACGACGTTGTTGCCGTAGGAGCCGCCCCAGCCCGCCTCGACGACGGTGCCCGCGCCGGCGGCGTGCACCGGGGTGCCGACGGAGGCCTGGAAGTCCACGCCGGTGTGGTAACCGGAGGACCACAGGCTGCTGGTCGCGTGGTAGGGCGTGCCGATGGAGCCGGCGACCGGCAGCATCCAGCCGCCGAGCGTGCCGCGGCCCTTGGCGGCGCTCCGGGAGGCGTGCGCGGTGCCGCTCTCCCGGGCCGCCTTGGCCTTGGCCGCCTTGGCGGCGGCCTCCTTGGCGGCGGCCTCCTTGGCGGCACGCTTGGCGCGCGCGACAAGGGCGTCGTGGCGCTTCTGCGCGACGACGGCGGCCCGGTGCTGGGCCGAGGCCTGGTCGGCGAGGTGCGCGGCGAGGTCCCCGGCGACCGCGGCGCAGCGGGCGAAGGCGGAACCCTCGGCCCTGGCGTCGGCAGCCGCGGCGGGCACGACGAACGCGCCGGTGGTGACGGTGGTCAGCGCGGCGGCGCCGGCCAGGGTGGAACGTATGGAGAACGACGCCATGGGCAGGCGGGGATCCTTTCCTTCCTTCTCGCCTACCGGGTTAGCTGACGGGTTCGGAGCAGGAAGGTCTCCTACGGGCGGCGGCAGGCCGCCCGATTCACCCCAGGGACATCTCAGGTGGGTCCCCGGCTCCCCAGGCTCACGCCTGACGGGGACTCGGCGATCGTTGCTCCGGTGCCGCGGGAGGCGGCTGCTTCCGCCGGGCAACCCGAGGACGTTAACCAGGCGTTGCTCCCGGTTCCAAAAAAATCCGGCAATATGTGCGGGATGCCACACCGGCCGCCAACCGGTCGCAACCGTCCGCAATACCGCGATGCCGCAGCTCCCCGGCGGTGCGCACCCCTCCCGGAAGCCCCCGCACGGCCGTGGCGCGGGCCGCGGTGACCGGCGTCACCGTCCGGCCCGGCCGAACGGGACCCGGTGGCGGCACCGCGTACGTAGGGTCACGGGGTGACCACGACACCAGGGGCGGCCACCGACGCCGCCCGCGCCGCCGAGGACTTCCTGCGCGCCTTCCACGACCGGATGCCCGGCCGTCAGTCGGAGGGGACCGAGGCCGCCCCCACCCGCGACGGGCGGACGAGTTACGAGGTGCTCGCCGAGCGTGTCGCCGGCGCCCGGCGGGTCCTGGACCTCGGCTGCGCGGACGGCGCCCTGCTGGAACTGCTCGCCGGGCGCGGGGCCGAGGTTCCCGCCGGCGTCGACCTGTCGGAGGGCGAGCTGGCCCTCGCCCGCCGGCGGCCCGCGCTGGCCGGCGCCGACCTGCGGCAGGGACGTGCGCAGGAGCTGCCCTTCGCCGACGGCTCCTTCGACGCCGTGGTCTCCCACATGGCGCTCATGCTGATGTCGGACGCCGACCGGGTCGTGGCCGAGGCCGCCCGGGTGCTCGCACCGGGCGGCACGTTCGCCGTCGCCGTCGGCGGCGGGCCCGTCCCCGGCGAGGCCGTGGAGCTCTTCCTGACGCTGGCCGTGCCGTATTTCAAGGCGGCGCAGCGGCGTCTTCCGCGGCTGGGCGACCGCAGGACACGGAGCCGGGAGGGGCTCGACGGGCTCCTCGCACCCCTCGGCTTCGCACCGCTGTCCTGGGAGACGGTCGTCATCGGCATGGACGGGACGCCCCACGAGGTCTGGTCCGCCCTCACCGGGACGTTCTACGACATGGAGGTCCTGGACGAGGAGCCGGCCGAGGAGCTGCGCGCCGTGTTCCTGGACCGGGCCGCAGGCCTGAGCGGAGCCGGCGGACGCGTTCCGTGCGGCATGCGGATCAACGTGGCGGCGGCCCGGCTGGACCGCTGAACGGGTAGCCCCGCGCACCGCGGCCCCGGGTGCCGCAAGGGCATCCGGGGCCGCGGTGCGGAGCTACCGGTCAGCCGCCCGTGACGACCTCGACCGGGCCGATGCCCAGCTCGCGGATCGGGTCCGCGATGACGGAGGCGTCGCCGACGAGGACAACCACGAGCCGGTCCAGGGGGAAGGCGTTGACGGCCGCGGCCGTCGCCTCCACCGTGCCGGTGACGGCCAGCCGCTCGTAGAGCCGGGCCTGGAAGTCGTCCGGCAGGGACTGCTCGACCTGGTCGGCGAAGGTCCCGGCCACCGCCGAGGCGGTCTCGTAGCGCAGCGGCGCGACGCCCACCAGGTTCTGCACGGCGGCGTCGCGCTCCTCGTCGGTGAGCCCCTCCGCCGCCAGGGTGCGCAGCACCTGCCAGGTGTCGGCCAGCGCGGGCGCGGTGACGTCGGTCGCCACGGACCCGCTGATGCCGAGCAGGGAGACGCCGGTGCCCTCGGGCGTGGACAGCAGCACCTGGCCGAAGGCCCGCACGCCGTAGGTGTAACCCTTCTCCTCGCGCAGGACGCGGTCCAGGCGCGAGGTCAGCGTGCCGCCGAGGCAGTACGTGCCGAGCACCTGGGCGGCCCACACGGGATCGTGGCGGTCCGCGCCGGCGCGGCCGATGAGCACCTGGGTCTGGACGGACCCGGGCCGGTCGACGATCACGACGCGCGCGGTGTCGTCCGCGGTGATCGCGGGCAGCGGGCGGCGCTCGGCGGGCTTGCCGCTCCACTCCCCCAGCGTGCTCTCGAGCAGCGCCTCCAGGTCGATCCCGGTGAAGTCGCCGACCACGACGGCCGTCGAGGTGGACGGCCGTACGTGCGTGTCGTAAAAGGCACGGACGGCGGAGGCGTCGATGCGCGCGACCGTCTCCTCGGTGCCCTGGCGCGGCCGGGAGCAGCGCAGGTCGGCGGCGAACAGCTCCTTGGACAGCGCCATGGCGGCGCGCCGCGCGGGGTTGGCCAGCTCGTGCGGGATCTCGTCGAGGCGGTTGCGCACCAGCCGCTCGACCTCGCCGTCCGGGAACGCCGGGGCGCGCAGCGCGTCGGCGAGCAGGCCGAGGGCCTTGTCGAGACGGGAGGCGGGGACCTCCAGGGAGACCCGGACGCCGGGGTGGTCGGCGTGCGCGTCGAGGGTGGCCCCGCAGCGCTCCAGCTCGGCGGCGAACTCCTCGGCGGTGTGCTTGTCGGTGCCCTCGGACAGGGCCCGGGCCATGATCGTGGCGACGCCGTCCAGGCCCTCGGGCTCGGCGTCGAGCGGCGCCGTGAGCAGCACCTCGACGGCGACGACCTTCTGGCCGGGGCGCCGGCTGCGCAGCACCGTCAGCCCGTTGGGCAGCGTGGACCGCTCGGGGGCCGGGAAGTCCCAGGGCTTGGGCTGTCCCGGCCGTGGCTGCGGGTGGAACGTCATGGTGGTGTGGACGTCGGTCACTGGTCCGCGCCCTCCTCGTCCTCGTCGGAGTCCTCGCCGGACGCGTCCGCCGAACCCGTGGGCTCGTAGACCAGCACGGCGCGGTTGTCGGGCCGCAGGGTGGCCGCGGCGACGGCGCGCACCTCGTCCGCGGTGATGTCCAGGATGCGCTTGACGGCGGTCAGCGCGAGCTGCGGGTCGCCGAACAGCACGGCGTACCGGCACAGTTCGTCGGCACGGCCGCCGACGGTGGCGAGCCGGTCCAGCCACTCGCGCTCGAGCTGGGCCTGCGCCCGCTCCATCTCCTCCGGGGTCGGGCCCTCCTCGGCGAAGCGGGCCAGTTCCTCGTCGACGGCGGCCTCGATGGTGGGCACCTCGACGCCGCTGGACGTCTTCACGTCGAGCCAGCCGAGCGACGGCGCCCCGGCCAGCCTCAGCAGGCCGAACCCGGCCGCGACGGCGCTGCGGTCCCGGCGCACCAGGCGGTTGTGCAGCCGGGAGGACTCACCGCCGCCGAGGACGGTCAGCGCCAGGTCCGCGGCGTCGGACTCGCGGGTGCCGTCGTGCGGCAGCCGGTAGGCGGCCATCAGGGCGCGCGAGGGGACGTCCTCCTCGACGACCTCGCGGAGCTCCCCGCCGATCACCCCGGGGAGTGAACCGTCACGGGGCGCCGGCTTGCCGTCGTGGGACGGGATGGTGCCGAAGTACTTCTCGATCCAGGCCAGCGTCTGCTCCGGGTCGATGTCCCCGACGACCGCGAGGACGGCGTTGTTCGGAGCGTAGTAGGTCCGGAAGAAGGCGCGCGCGTCCTCCAGGGAGGCGGCGTCCAGGTCCGCCATCGAGCCGATGGGGGTGTGGTGGTACGGGTGGCCGTCCGGGTACGCCATCGCGGTCAGCCGCTCGAAGGCGGTGCCGTAGGGGACGTTGTCGTACCGCTGGCGGCGCTCGTTCTTGACCACGTCACGCTGGTTGTCCAGGCTCTGCAGGTCCAGTGCGGACAGCAGGCTGCCCATGCGGTCGGCCTCGAGCCAGAGCGCGAGCTCCAACTGGTGGGCCGGCATGGTCTCGAAGTAGTTGGTGCGCTCGAAGCTGGTGGTGCCGTTGAGGGAGCCGCCGGCGGACTGGACCAGTTCGAAGTGGCCGTTGCCCTTGACGTTCGCCGAACCCTGGAACATCAAGTGCTCGAAGAGGTGGGCGAGTCCGGTACGGCCCTTCACCTCGTGGCGGGAACCGACGTCGTACCAGAGGCAGACCGCGGCGACCGGGGTGAGGTGGTCCTCGGAGAGCACGACGCGCAGGCCGTTGGCCAGGCGGTGCTCGGTCGCGGTGAGGCCGCCGGATTCTGCCTCCGGCGTGGCCGTGTGACCCATGGGCAAGCTGTCCTTCCGGTCGCGTACTCGTTGTTTTGTGCTGAGACCTGCCACTCTAGGCAGCGGACAAACGGCCCGCGAAGTTCCCGTCACCGCCACGTATGAGGCGGGGGGGTGGTCCGGGCTGTCGGTGGGGCGGTCCACAATGGTCCGCGACAGTCCCGTGTCCTTATCCGATGAGGTCCAGCCGAAGGAGCAGCGCCCTGATGGCCCGCCGCACCACGAAGACCCCGCCGCCGGACGATTTCGAGGAGCGCATCCTCGACATCGACGTCGTCGACGAGATGCAGGGGTCCTTCCTCGAGTACGCCTACTCGGTCATCTACTCGCGCGCCCTCCCGGACGCCCGCGACGGGCTCAAGCCGGTGCACCGGCGGATCGTCTACCAGATGAACGAGATGGGGCTGCGCCCCGAGCGCGGCTTCGTGAAGTGCGCCCGCGTCGTCGGCGAGGTGATGGGCAAGCTCCACCCGCACGGCGACTCCTCGATCTACGACGCGCTGGTGCGCATGGCCCAGCCGTTCTCGATGCGCGTGCCGCTGGTCGACGGCCACGGCAACTTCGGCTCGCTCGGCAACGACGACCCGCCGGCCGCGATGCGGTACACGGAGTGCCGCACGACGCCCGCCGCGATGCTGATGGTCGAGTCGATCGACGAGGACACCGTCGACTTCACGCCGAACTACGACGGCCAGGAGCAGGAGCCGGTGGCCCTGCCCGCCGCCTACCCGAACCTGCTGGTCAACGGCGCCTCGGGCATCGCGGTCGGCATGGCAACCAACATGCCGCCGCACAACCTGGGCGAGGTCATCGCGGCCGCCCGCCACCTGATCCGCTACCCGAACGCGGACCTCGAGACGCTGATGCGGTACGTCCCCGGCCCGGACCTGCCGACCGGCGGCCGGATCGTGGGCCTGGACGGCGTCCGGGACGCGTACGAGACCGGCCGCGGCACGTTCAAGATCCGCGCCACGGTGGCCGTCGAGGACGTGACGGCCCGCCGCAAGGGCCTGGTGGTGACCGAGCTGCCGTTCGCGGTCGGCCCGGAGAAGGTCATCTCCAAGATCAAGGACCTGGTCGGCTCGAAGAAGCTGCAGGGCGTCGCGGACGTCAAGGACCTCACCGACCGCGAGCACGGACTGCGGCTGGTCATCGAGGTGAAGAACGGCTTCCACCCCGAGGCCGTCCTGGAGCAGCTGTACAAGCTGACCCCCATGGAGGAGTCCTTCGGCATCAACAACGTGGCGCTGGTCGACGGCCAGCCGCTCACGCTGGGCCTGAAGGAACTGCTGGAGGTCTACCTCGACCACCGCTTCGAGGTCGTCCGGCGGCGCAGCGAGTTCCGCCGCGGCAAGCGCCGGGACCGCCTCCACCTGGTGGAGGGCCTGCTGGTCGCCCTGGTCGACATCGACGAGGTCATCTCGATCATCCGCTCCAGCGACAACGCCGCCCAGGCCAAGGAGCGCCTCATCGAGCGCTTCGCGCTGTCGGAGATCCAGACCCAGTACATCCTCGACACCCCGCTGCGCCGGCTGACCCGCTTCGACCGGATTGAACTGGAGTCCGAGCGGGACAGGCTGACCGCCGAGATCGAGGAGCTCACCCGGATCCTGGAGTCCGACGCCGAGCTGCGCAAGCTGGTCGGCGCCGAGCTGGCGGCGGTCGCCAAGAAGTACGCCACCGAGCGCCGCACCCTGCTGATGGAGCCGGGCGCGGCCCCCGTCGCGGCCGTGCCGCTGGAGGTCGCCGACGACCCGTGCCGCGTGCTGCTCTCCTCCACCGGGCTGCTGGCCCGTACGGCGAACGGCGAGGCCCTGGCCCCGGGCGACGGCAAGCGCGTCAAGCACGACGTGATCGTCTCGGCGATCCCGACGACGGCGCGGGCCGACATCGGGATGGTCACCTCCACCGGGCGCCTGCTGCGGATCGCCGTGATCGACCTGCCGATCCTGCCGGAGACCTCCGGTGCGCCGAACCTGGCGGGCGGGGCGCCGCTCGCGGAGTTCCTGTCGCTGGAACCGGACGAGCAGGTGCTCTGCCTCACCACGCTCGACGAGTCCTCGCCGGGTCTGGCGCTCGGCACCGAGCAGGGCGTGGTCAAACGCGTCGTGCCGGACTACCCGGCGAACAAGGACGACCTGGAGGTCATCGCGCTCAAGGAGGGCGACCGCATCGTGGGTGCGGTCGAACTGCGCACCGGCGAGGAGGACCTGGTCTTCATCACCGACGACGCACAGTTGCTGCGCTACCCGGCGGGCCAGGTCCGTCCGCAGGGCCGCCCGGCGGGCGGCATGGCCGGCATCAAGCTGACGGACGGCGCGAAGGTGATCTCCTTCACCGCCGTCGACCCCTCGGCCGACGCCGTGGTCTTCACCCTCGCCGGGGCCCGGGAGACGCTCGCAGGCGCCGAGGAGGGCACGGCCAAGCTCACGCCGTTCGACCAGTTCCCGCGCAAGGGAAGGGCGACCGGCGGCGTGCGCTGCCAGCGCTTCCTGAAGGGCGAGGACATGCTGCTCCTCGCCTGGGCCGGCTGCACCCCGGCCCGTGCCGCCACCTCCACGGGCGCGCCGGCCGACCTCCCGCCCAAGGACCCGCGCCGGGACGGCTCGGGCGTGGCCCTCACCAAGCGGGTCTCGGTGGTCGCCGGCCCGGTGTGACCGGCACGTCCACAGCGCCGAGGGGCGCGGCACCCGGTACGGGTGCCGCGCCCCTCGGCGTACGCGGTGTCAGGACGCGTACGCCTGCGCCCCGCCGGGTCCGGCCGGGTCGTCCAGGCGCAGCCACACGCAGGTGTCCCGGGGCAGCCGGCCGTCCTCGGCGAGCGGTCCGCTGGCCAGCAGGAGCTGCCGGTGCGCGGGGAGCGCGGCGGGGTCCGCGGACAGGTTGACCACGCAGGCGAACCCGCCCGCACGGCGGAAGGCGAGCACGTCGCCGGGACCGTCGAGCCAGTCCATCGGGCCCTCGCCGAGGCCGGGTTCCGCGCGGCGGAGCTCCAGCGCCGTCCGGTACAGGCTCAGCAGGGAACCGGGGTCCGTCTCCTGCACCTCGGCGGTGTAGCGCGCCCAGTCCGCCGGCTGCGGCAGCCAGGGGTGCTCGCCCCCGAAGCCGTACGGCGGCGCGTCCCCCGACCAGGGCAGCGGCACCCGGCAGCCGTCACGGCCCGGGTCGGTGCCGCCGGAGCGGAAGTACATCGGGTCCTGCAGCAGTTCGGCCGGGATGTCCTCGACCTCGGGCAGCCCCAGTTCCTCACCCTGGTACAGGTAGACCGAGCCGGGCAGGGCCAGGGTCAGCAGGGCGGCGGCGCGGGCGCGCCGGGTGCCGAGCTCCAGGTCCGTGGGGATGCCGTGGGCCTTGGTCTTGAAGTCGAAGCCCGTGTCGGCGCGGCCGTACCGGGTGACCGTACGCGTCACGTCGTGGTTGGCCAGCACCCAGGTCGCGGGGGCACCGACCGGAGCGTGCGCGGCGAGCGTCGCGTCGACGGAGGCGCGCAGCCGGCCGGCGTCCCACGGGCAGGCGAGGAAGTCGAAGTTGAAGGCGGTGTGCAGCTCGTCGGGACGCAGGTAGCGGGCGAAGCGCTCGGTGTCCGGCAGCCACACCTCGCCGATCAGCACGCCGTCGTAGGGGTCGGCGACGCTGCGCCAGGAACGGTAGATGTCGTGCAACTCGTCGCGGTCGATGTAGGGGTGCGGGTCGGTGCCCTCCACGAAGTCGGGCAGGTCCGGGTCCTTGGCGACCATGGCCGCCGAGTCGATGCGCACCCCGGCCACGCCGCGCTCGAACCAGAAGCGCAGGACGTCCTCGTGCTCCCTTCGCACCGCGGGGTGGGCCCAGTTGAGGTCGGGCTGCTCCGGGGCGAACAGGTGCAGGTACCAGTCGCCGTCCGGGAGCCGGGTCCAGGCTGAGCCGCCGAACTGCGAACGCCAGCCGTTGGGCGGCAGCTCGCCGTCCTCGCCACGGCCGGTGCGGAAGTGGAACAGCTTGCGCTCGGCGCTGCCGGGCCCGGCCTCGAGGGCCGCCTGGAACCAGACGTGCTGGTCGGAGATGTGGTTGGGGACGATGTCGATGATGGTGCGGATGCCCAGGGCGCGTGCCTCGGCGATCAGCTTCTCGGCGTCTGCCAGGGTCCCGAAGGCCGGGTCGATGGCCCGGTAGTCGGCGACGTCGTAGCCGCCGTCGGCCATCGGCGAGGGGTACCAGGGGTTGAACCAGAGCGCGTCCACACCCAGCGCGGCCAGGTACGGCAGTCTGGACCGCACCCCGGCGAGGTCGCCGGTGCCGTCCCCGTCTCCGTCGGCGAAGCTGCGTGCGTACACCTGGTAGATGGCGGCGCCGCGCCACCACGCGTCGGTGGCCTCGGCCGGGTGGGTGTCTGCCACGTGACTGGTCCTTTCGGGCAGCTGGGACCGCGCCGCCCGCCCTGTGGCGGGCGGCGTGGTGCTGGACGGGTGCGGCCGGAGGCCGTCGGGGCCGGGCCTCAGCCCTTGAGGCCGCCGGCGGTGAGGCCGCTCATGATGTTGCGCTGGAAGATCAGGAAGATCAGCAGGGTGGGCACCGAGGCCATCGCGATGGCCGCGACCAGCCAGTTCTCCGGCACCCCGCTGGCGAGCGAGTAGATGCCGACGTTGAGCGTCTGCTTCGTCGGGTCGGGCAGGGTGAGCATCGGCCAGAGGAAGTCCTTCCAGACCCCGACGATCGCGAAGATGGAGACCACTCCGAGGATCGGGCGGGAGATCGGCAGGACGATCGACCACAGGGTGCGCAGCTGGGAGGCCCCGTCGATGGCGGAGGCGTCCAGCAGTTCCTGCGGCACCGAGTCGAAGAACCGCTTCAGCAGGAAGATGTTGAAGGCGTTGGTGACCGACGGCAGCCAGATCACCCAGGGCGAGTTGAGCAGGTTGCGCTGGAAGATCGGCACGTCCAGCACGGTCAGGTACTGCGGTACGACCAGGACGGTGGCCGGGATCATCAGCGTGGCGAGCATCATCCCGAGGATCACGTTGCCCAGCACCGGACGGAGCTTGGACAGCGAGTAGGCGGCCGCCACGTCGAACACGAGCTGGAAGGCGAGTGCCCCGAAGGCGTACCAGAGGGTGTTGAGCAGCAGGTGGGACAGGTCCATCACGTCCCAGGCGCTCTTGTAGTTCTCGGGGTGCAGGGCCTGCGGGAAGGCGGTGGGCGGGATCTGCGCGAACTCCTGGGTGGACTTCAGGCCGTTGGAGGCCATCCAGTACAGCGGGCCGAGGAAGACCAGCGTGAAGGCGACCAGTACCAGGGCGAGGACGGTCCGGTAGACGATCCTGCCGCGGCGGCTGGCCAGCTGCGTCGGTGATATCAGCGTTCGGGTGCTGCTGCTCATCGGTGGTTCCCCGCCCTACTCGTCCGTGGCGCGGCTGAGCCGCACGTACCCGGCGGAGAAGACCGCCAGCAGTACGAGCAGGACCAGGCCGAGCGCCGCGGCGCTGCCGTAGTTGTTAAAGCTGAAGGCGTACTGGTAGATCAGGTAGACGACGGTGGTGGTGGAGCCCTCCGGGCCGGCGCCGCCGGTCAGCAGGAACGGCTCGGTGAAGACCTGCATCGTGGCGATGATCTGCATGAGCAGCATCAGCGACAGGATCAGCCGGGTCTGCGGGATCGTCACGTGCCAGATCTTGCGCAGGAGCCCGGCGCCGTCGAGCTCGGCGGCCTCGTAGAGCTCGCCGGGGATGCCCTGGAGCGCGGCCAGGTAGATCAGGGTGGCGCCGCCCATGTTCATCCACGTGGAGGCGATGACCACCGACAGCATCGAGGTGCTGGTGGACTGCAGCCACTGCTGCTGGGGCAGGTGCAGCACCTCGAAGATGCGGTTGAACAGGCCGTACTCGGGGTTGTAGAAGTTCTTGAAGAGCAGCACCGAGGCCACCGGCGGCAGCATCACCGGCAGGTACACCAGCAGTCTCAGGTAGCCCCGCGCGTGCCGTAGTTCGTTGAGCAGCAGGGCGATGACGAACGGCACCGCGAAGCCGAGCAGCAGCGCCAGGGCGGTGAAGAGCAGGGTGTTGCGCCAGGCCTGCCAGAACGCGGGGTCGTGGAAGACGTAGTTCAGGTTCGACCAGCCGGCCCAGGTGGTGGCCCCGTCCTCGGTCTTCTGGAAGGCCAGCAGGACCTCCCTGACCATCGGGTACCAGGAGAAGAACCCGAAGCAGAGCACGGCGCCGATCAGGAAGCCGTGCGCGGTGAGGTTGCGGCGCAGGGCGCGGCCGGCCCGCCCCGGACGGCGGCCGTCCGGGGCGGGGCGGCGCACCGTACGGCGCGACCGGCTCTTCGCGGGAGTGCTGGTGGGCAGGGTGGGGGCGCTGGGGGCCGACATCGTCGCTCCTGGGTGCCGGGTGCCGAGGGGGCCTGGGCTACTGGTTGGCGAGGACCTGGTTGACCTGGGTCTCCGCGGTGGACAGCAGCTTGGCGGGGTCCGCACTCTTGTTGGTGAGGACACCGGACATCACGTTGTCCAGGACCTTGTAGATCTCCTGGGCCTTCGGCGGCTCGGCCTTGCCGGGGATCGGGTTGTCCATGAAGGCGCGGAAGTTCTCCACCGGCATCGTGGCGCTCTCGGTCTTCAGCTGGTCGTCCTTGGTCTTGCTGGCACCGATGAAGAAGGCCGGCTGGGGCAGACCGACGGGCAGGCCGTCCGCCTTGGAGCGCGCGTACTCGAACTGGCCCTTGCCGACGCTGAGCGTCTTGAAGTTCAGCCAGGCGATGGCGGCCTTGATCTTGTCGGGCGAGCTGCCCTTCTTGATCATGTAATCGTTGCCGCCGAAGAGGGTGGCCTTGCCGCCGGGGATCGGGCCCATGCCGAAGTTGGCGTAGTCGGCGCCGAGCTGCTGGACCATGTACGTGATGTCGTCCGGCGCGGCCAGGAACATGCCGAGCTTGTCGGTGGCCATCTGCTTCTGCAGGTCGCCCCACTTGAGCAGCTGCGTCTGGCCCATGCTGTTGTCGGTCCAGCGCATGTCGTGCAGGTTCTGCACCACCTGCTTGCCGAGGTCGGTGTTGAACCCCGCCTTGGTGCCGTCCGCGGAGACGACGTCGCCGCCCAGGCCGTACATCGTGGCCGTGAAGTGCCAGCCGCCGGTGTTCTGGGCGCTGTAGTCGCCGTACCCGGCGATGCCCTTGCCGAGGCCGGCGATCGCCTTGGCCGCGGTGCGCACGTCCTCCCAGGTGGTGGGCGGCTTGTTGGGGTCGAGGCCGGCCTGCTGGAAGAGCTTGCGGTTGATCAGCAGGCCCATGGTGTAGTTGCTGGTGGGCAGGCCGTAGAGCTTGCCGTCCTTCTTCAGGACGTTCAGCACGTTGGGGTCGATGTCGTTCAGGGCCGGGACGGTCTTGTCGGTGACGTACGCGGAGATGTCCGCGGCGCCGTCGTTGTCGAGCACCTGCTGCAGGTCGGTGAAGTACGTGTAGAACACGTCCGGCTGGGACTTGGCCTTCAGCGCGGCCGTGAAGCGGGCCGGCTCCTCGCACTGGCCGGGCGTCGACTTACCGTCGATCGTCACGTTCGGGTACTTCTTGTTGAAGGCGGCGACGTCCTCCTTCCACTCCTTGAGCTCCGCCTTCTTCGCGGCCGGCGGCATGCAGTCGATGGTCAGCGTGACCTTGGCCTTCGGGTCCAGCGGGGCGGTGGGGTCGGACGAACCGCCGCCCGCGTCGTTGTCGTTGTCCGCACTGCTGCTGGTGCCGCAGGCGGTGAGGACGGCCAGGGCCATCACGGAGACGAGCGTGGCCGCGGAGGCACGGCGAGCGGGGCGGAACCAGGAGCTTCTCATCGGTGGTCCCCTTCGGGCATGAGCGTGGAAGCCCCCGACCACACGCAGCGGGGGCGTCGCACACTCAAGCACCACAAACAGGTGTCCGCAAGATCTCGCGCAGATTTCGCAAAAGATTGACGGCCTTGCGCAGCTCGGCAACGAAGCACGCGAACACCGGGAACGGAGCGGGAACCCCGAGGCCGCAAACGCGGACCGGGCGGTTCCGACGACGTCGGAACCGCCCGGTCCGCGGGGGCGCGCGGCCGCTCAGCCGCGCACGGGCCCCGTCGTCCCGCGGACGACCAGCTCGGGCTCGTACAGCAGCTCGTCGGAGGCCACCTGCTTGCCCGCGATCTTCAGTGCGAGCAGCTCGACGGCGGTGCGGCCCATCGCCTCGATGGGCTGCCGCACCGTGGTCAGCGGCGGGTCGGTGCAGGTCATGAACGCCGAGTCGTCGTAACCGACCACGGAGACGTCGCCGGGCACGGACAGCCCCAGCCGGCGCGCCGCCCGCACCGCGCCCAGCGCCATCGGGTCGTTGGCGCAGATGATCCCGGTGACCCCGCGCTCCCAGAGCTTGGCGGCCGCGGCCTGGCCGCCCTCCAGCGTGAACATCGCCCGCCCGACGTGCTCGTCGGGCAGCGACCCGCCGCCCGCGGCGGCCGCGGCCCGCGCCGCGGTCAGCTTGCGCCGCGACGGCATGTGGTCGGTGGGCCCGAGCAGCAGGCCGATCCGCTCGTGGCCCAGCGAGGACAGGTGCCGCCAGGCCTGCTCCACGGCGACCGCGTCGTCGCACGACACCCGCGGGAAACCGAGGTCCTCTATCGCGGCGTTGATCAGCACCACCGGCAGGTTCCGCTCGGCCAGCAGGCGGTAGTGGTCGTGCGGCGCGTCCGCCTGCGCGTACAGACCGCCGGCGAAGACCACGCCGGAGACGTGCTGCTGCAGCAGGAGCGAGACGTAGTCCGCCTCCGACACCCCGCCCGCGGTCTGCGTGCACAGCACCGGCGTCAGGCCCTGCTGGGCGAGGGCCGCCCCCACGATGTCGGCGAAGGCCGGGAAGATCGGGTTCTGCAGCTCCGGCAGCACCAGCCCGACCAGCCGGGCCCGGTTGCCCCGCAACTGCGTCGGCCGCTCGTACCCCAGCACGTCCAGCGCCGTGAGCACCGCCTGCCGGGTGCCCTCCGACACCCCCGGCTTCCCGTTCAGCACACGGCTGACGGTGGCCTCACTGACCCCGACCTTCTTCGCTACTTCGGCAAGCCGTCGCGTCATGAGCGCAAGCATACGACATGGCGTGCAAGTGGTTTGCGTTCATGCGCAAGACCGTTGGGACGCCCGGCACCCGGGGGTGCCGCCGTGGCAGGAGGGACCGAAGCGTCGCCTCACCCTCAACCTGGGCCAATACAACACCCACCTGTCCTGAATGGCGCGCTTCACGACCGTTCCCTGTGGGTAACACTCATTTCGACGGCGGGTGCCGGACCCGTACGTCCCTGCGTGCTTCTCACCTCTCCGAGGCAGTCGATCAGAGCCGCTCGTACCTGCCCGGAGCTTCGCTTCTTCGGGCTGCCGCCGCCATGACGGGCGGGCGGGCGCCGATCGGGGGGTCACATGGCGCGTTCCAGAGAGGTGGGCGGAATCGCCGCCCTGCTGGTCATCGGGGTCACCGCCGTCCTGGTGCTCACGGCCGCCGTCGCCGTGGCCCTGGGCAAGCTCATGGTGACTCTCGCCTCCCCTTCGGGCCCCGGCCAGGACTCCGCCGCCCCCACCTTCATGGCCGCCAACGCCGCGTTCTCCGGACTGGCGCTGGCGGCGGTGCTCGTGACCTTCGGTGTGCAGCAGCGGAAGGCCCACCTCCAGCGACGGGAACTGGCAGCCCAGCGGAAGGAGTTGAGTGGCACGCACAACCAGCTCTACCGCACCGCCGAGGCGGAGCTGCGCACCTTGCACGTCGAACTCCTCAAGATCGGCATTGAGCACCCGGAGTTGGCTTCCGTGTGGCCGGAGTTAGAGACCGTTCCCGCCGATCAGGCCCGAGAACTGTTGTACGCCAACATGATCTTCACCCATCACCTCTTTGTGTTGCGCCTGGGCAGCCTGTCCGCGATCGAGTTCCAACAGGTGCTGCGCGACCTGGTGAAGAGCCGCCGGTTCCGCGAGTACTGGACGTGGTCCCGACCGTTCCGTCAGGCACGCCTAGACCCCACCGGCGACGAAGCGCGGCTCGGGGCGATGGTGGACGCGTTCATCAGAGAACTGGAAGCCAATGGCGGAGGTCGGTACCCCTGATCGGCTGAATTTCTGTCACGGCTACACCAAAACTGCACCCTGGAAGCACTCGATCCACTAGAGAGAAAGGATCTTCGAAGCCTCATGGGAGGGAAGGGGCCATTCACGGAACGGCGCGACCTCCCGGAACGGGATGGATCAGCGTGGAGATCGTGCGCAGAATCGGGGCCTCACCTCGCGAACGCGGAAGCACCGCCGCCGCGACATGCCCCGATATCTTCGAGTTGTCCGATGGCAACTTTGCAGTCATCGGCACCGATGCCACAGCTGACCTGGACGGCAAACTTCCGGGCGACGCGGCCCGGGCGGACTACGAGCGGATCGTAGTGATCACTCGCGACACGCTCCTTCGCGCCAAACAGGACATCCCGGACCTCTAATCCGCCGCTCGCGAACTGTCGGCCTCCCCCGCGAACTGCTCGGAGGGGGAGGCCGCACCATGCCGTGTCGGGCCATCCCGAGCCCCTTCGACGAGCACCCGACGTAATACGGGAGGGGCGGGAGAGCCGGGGGTGGTGCGGAAGGTTAGGCTTACCTTCATGAGCACCTGCACCTCCGCGTCCAGCTCGCTGGCGGAGCCCGTCGCCGCGACGGCGGCCACCGCGCGGACCTGGCTGCTGCTGGAGCAGCCGGGGCCGTGGGGTCCCAAGGCGCTGACCGGGAGCCATCTGGATCCGCGGGTGGGCAGGGCGCTGGAGCGGGCCGCGGCCGGTACCGGGGTACGGGTCGGGCTGATCCGGCGGCCCGGGCGGCACGCGGACCGGCATGACGTGCGGCGGCGCACGGCGTACGTGGCGCACACCGTGCCGGGTGGCTCCTGGGTGCGGGACGCGGTCGTGGAGGACCCGGCCGCACTGCTGGGCCTGGACTTCGAGGCGCTGGGCCGCGGCGACCACCGCGGCTTCGGGATGCCGTACGAGGGCGACCCGCTCGCCCTCGTCTGCACCAACGGCAAGCGCGACCGCTGCTGCGCCCTCAACGGCCGGCCGCTCGCCGCGGAGCTGGCCGCCTCGGGGCTCGGTGAGGTCTGGGAGGTGACCCACCTGGGCGGGCACCGGTTCTCGCCGACGATGCTGGTGCTGCCGTACGGCTACGCCTACGGCCGGGTCGACGCCGCGCTGGCCCGGCAGGTGCTGGCGGCCGCCCGCGAGGGCGGCATGGTGCTGGAGGGCTGCCGCGGACGCTCCGCGTGGGAGCGTCCGGGCCAGGCCGCCGAACTGGCCGTGCGGCGGCTGACCGGCGAGCTGAACGCCGAGGCGCTGACCGTGGACGGCGAGCACGGTACCCGCGTGCGGCACCGCGACGGCCGGGCCTGGGACGTCGCGGTGACGCCGGTCGCGGCGGAGCCGCCCCGGCCCGAGAGCTGCGGGGCGGCCCTGGGGGCGCCGCTGCGGATGGAGATCAGCGGCATTCAGCCGGCGCTCTTGACGAACTCCGTGGTGTAGGTCTTGCCCAGGTCCACCTGGGCGTTCTGCAGGTTGGGGTTGAAGGCCTTGAGGACCCGTTCCACCGTCTCGGGTCCGCCTTCGGGCATCACGCCGTCCTTGGTGAACATCGGCAGCGTGCTCTCGATCGCCTTGACGTAGAGCTCCTGCCCGCCGCCCTGCGCGTAGTCGGCGGGCATCTTCGCGGCGATCTCCGCGGCGCTGTGCGTCGACATCCAGCGGAGCGTCTTCACGAAGGCGTTGGCGAGCTTCTGCACCGTCTCCTTGTGGCTGTTGACCCATTCCGTCTGCATGTAGAGGCTGGAGGACGGGTAGAGCCCGCCGAGCGCCTGCCGCGAGCCCTCCGGCGTGCGCATGTCGATGAGCACCTTGCCGAGCCCCTTGTCCAGGATCGTGGCCACGGTCGGGTCCGTGGTCATGCCGCCCTGGATCGATCCCTGCTCCATCGCGGAGATGAAGGTCTGCCCGGCGCCGACCGCGACCGGGGTGAACTCGCTGGTCTTCACGCCGTTGCTGACGGCCAGGTACTTGGTGAGGAAGTCCGTGGACGAGCCGATGCCGGTCACGCCCAGCTTCCTGCCCTTGAAGTCCTCAGGGCCCGTGAGGTCGCCGGCCGCCGCGTTGGAGACGATCTCCACCTCGCCGGGCGCCTGCGAGAACTGCACCACGGACTCCACCTGCTTGCCCTTCACCTGCAGGTCGAGCGTGTGGTCGTAGAAGCCGACGGTGCCCTGCACGTCGCCGGAGACGAGCGCGGTCTCGGCCTGTACGCCGGCCGGCTCGGTGAGCAGTTCGACGTCCAGTCCCTCGGCCTTGAAGTAGCCGAGCCGCTCGGTGAGCATCGCGGGCAGGTAGATGACCTTGTCCAGGCCACCGACCATGATCTTGACCTTGTCGCCCTTGCCGCCGGAAGCGGAGGCGGAGTCGCCGCCGCACGCGGTGAGCGTGGTGAGGGCGACGGCGGAGGCGGCGACGGCGGCCGCGGCCCTGAGGGTTGCGCGCATCTGGTTCACGTCCTTGTGAAGGGGGGTGGGCGGGAGGCGGTGGCGGGGTCAGCGGGCGGAGCCGGCCTCGCCCGGCTTCCAGCGGAAGAGCCGCTTCTCCAGGAAGGTCAGCAGGCCCTCGGCGAGCAGCGCGACGACCGCCAGGATCGCCATCGCGGCGTACACGCCGGCCGAGTTGAAGGTGCCCTGCGAGGCGGCGACCAGCAGGCCCAGGCCCTTGGTGGCGCCGATGTACTCGCCGACGATGGCGCCGATGAGGGCGAAGCCGAAGCTCACGTGGAGGCTGGTGAAGATCCACGAGGTGGCCGAGGGGATGACGACCTGGAAGGTGACCTGACGGTCGCGGGCGCCCAGGATGCGGGAGTTGGCGACCAGGTTGCGGTCGACCTCGCGGGCACCCTGGAAGGCGTTGAAGAACACCGGGAAGAAGACCAGGACGACGGCGGAGGCCACCTTGGAGGCCGGGCCGAGTCCGAACCAGATCAGGAAGATCGGCGCGAGCACGATCCGCGGCAGCGCGTTGAGCACCTTGATGTACGGGCCGAGGACGTCGGAGAGGAAATGGATCCGCCCGAGGGCGATGCCGAGCACCACGCCCGCGACGACGCCGATGACCCAGCCGAGCAGGGCCTCGTAGAGCGTGTACCAGATCTGCTCCCACAGGGTGCCCTGCGCGGTGCCGTCCACGGCCCAGGTGCGGATCTGCTCCCAGATCCTGGAGGGCATCGAGAAGTGGAAGGGGTCGACGGCCCCGGCCCTGGCCAGCCACTCCCACAGCCCGAGGACGGCGACCAGCAGCAGCACGCGGCTGCCGTGGACGAGGTAACTCCGGTTGCGGGCGGCACGGGCGCGCGAGCGCGCGCGGTCGGTGCCCGCGGGGTCCTTGGCGACGGCGGCCGAGGGGGCCGCCACGGTCTCAGGCGACATCGGCCGCACCCCTCTCGCGGGTGATGCGGACCTCTTCGCCGAGCGAGGCCCAGATCTCCCGGTAGATCTCGATGAACCGCGGCTCCAGCCGCACGGACTCGACCTGGCGCGGGCGCGGCAGGTCGATCTCGAAGACCTCCTTGACCGTGGCCGGCCCGGCGGTCATGACGACGACCTTGTCGGCGAGCGCGATGGACTCCTCCAGGTCGTGGGTGACGAAGACGACCGAGGCGCCCGTGCCGGACCACAGCTCCAGCAGCTCGTCGGACATCAGCGCGCGGGTCTGCACGTCGAGCGCGGAGAAGGGCTCGTCCATGAGCAGGATCTCGGGGTCGTTGACGAAGGTGGCGGCGAGCGCGACGCGCTTGCGCTGGCCGCCGGACAGCTGGTGCGGGTAGCGGTCCTCGAAGGCGGACAGGCCGACGCGGGCGAGCCACTCACGGGCCCGCTCCCTGGCCTCGGCCTTGGGCACGCCGCGGAAGCGGGGGCCGGCCATGACGTTGGACAGCACGGTCCGCCAGGGGAAGACGGCGTCCTGCTGGAAGACGTAGCCGACCTTGTCGCCGATGCCGCGCACCGGCTCGCCGGCGACCAGCACCTCGCCCTCGGTGGGCTCCTCCAGCCCGCTGACCAGGGTCAGGGTCGTGGACTTGCCGCAGCCGGTCGGGCCCACGACGGCCACGAACTCCCCGCGGCCGATGGTCAGGTCCAGGTCGCGGACGGCGGTGTGGAGGGCCCCGGACGGGGTCCGGAACGCTTTGCTCGCTCCCCGCAGTTCGATGGCGGGGCCGGTCTGTGTGCTCATGCGCCGGGACGGTAGGCGTGGTCCCGGCCACGGCGGCACCCTTGCAGTCACAACTGCGCCTTGTGCCCACAACCCCCTGTTCTGCTCGTTTTGCTCGCGCTTCAACAACGAAAGGGCCACGGGGGCTGGGCAGCGGGCCCCGGCCGCGTTTACGTTGCGTTCACAGCCGGGCGAACGGACGGGCGAATTCCGCAAAGGGCGCGGAAGACCGGGAAGGACAGGGGTGACGTAGATGCGCATCCGCTGGCCCCGCCGCGTCTTCGCCCAGGTGCTGCTCGTCCAGGTGGTCCTCACCACCGGCGTCATCACCCTGGCCACCGGGCTGTTCCTCGCCCCGCTCAGCTCCCAGCTGGACCAGCAGGCGATGCGGCAGGCGCTGTCGATCGCCCAGACCACCGCCGCGACCCCGGGGCTCGCCCACGACCTGGTCACCACGCGCCCGAGCGTCACCGGTCCGGTGCAGGAGGAGGCCGAGCGGATCCGCCGTGCCACCGGTGCCCTGTACATCGTGGTCATGGACACCCGCGGTGTGCGCTGGTCGCACACGGACGTCGCCCAGATCGGCCGGCACGTCTCCACCGACCCCAGCGTGGCCCTGTCGGGGCGCGAGATCATGCAGATCGACCGGGGCACCCTCGGGCGTTCCGCGCGCGCCAAGGTGCCGCTGCACGGGGCCGGCGGGAGGATCGTGGGCGCCGTGTCGGTGGGCATCGGGTACGACAGCGTGCGGGAGCGGCTGCTGGCCACGGTGCCGGTGCTGCTGCTGTACGCGGGAGCGGCGCTCGCGGTCGGCGTACTCGCGGCGCTGCTGGTGTCGCGGCGGCTGCAGCGCAGGACGCATGGGCTCGCCTTCGCCGACATCTCCGCGCTGCTCGACGAGCGCGAGGCGATGCTGCACGGCATCCGTGAGGGCGTCATCGCCCTGGACGCCCGGGGACGGGTGCGGCTGCTCAACGACGAGGCGCAACGGCTGCTCGGCCTCGGTCCGGACGCAGCCGGCCGCGCCCTGGACGAGGTGCTGCCCGCCGGGCGGACGACCGACGTGCTGGCCGGCCGGGTCGCGGGCACCGACCTGCTCACCGTCAGCGGGGCGCGGGTGCTGGTCGCCAACCGGATGCCGACCGGGGACGGCGGGGCGGTGGCCACCCTGCGGGACCGCACCGAACTGGAGCGGCTGGGGCGGGAGCTGGACAGCACGCACGGCCTGCTGGACGCGCTGCGCGCCCAGGACCACGAGCACGCCAACCGCCTGCACACCCTGCTCGGGCTGCTCGAACTCGGCCTGTACGACGAGGCGGTGGACTTCGTCGGCGAGGTCGCCGACGCCCAGCGGGCCTCCGCGGAGCAGGTCGCGGAACGGGTCAGGGACCCGCTGGTGTCCGCCCTGCTGGTCGGCAAGTCGGCGATCGCCGCGGAGCGGGGCGTGGCCCTGTCGGTCTCCCCCGTCACCCTGCTCCCGGACCGGGTCGTGGACCCGCGGGACCTGGTCACCGTGCTCGGCAACCTCATCGACAACGCCCTGGACGCGGCGGGTTCGCTGGTCGAGGTGGAGCTGCGCGCCGAGGGCACGACGGTCGTGCTGCGGGTGTCCGACGACGGCCCCGGCGTACCGCCCGAGGCCCGTGAGCAGATCTTCGCCGAGGGCTGGACGACGAAGCGGTCCCCGGCCCACCGCGGCCGCGGGCTCGGCCTCGCGCTCGTGCGGCGGCTCGCCGAACGGTACGGCGGCATGGCCCGGGTGACCGCCCGCGCGGGCGGCGGCGCGGTCTTCACCGTCGTCCTGCCGGAGGCGCTGGCCGGCGCGGAACTCACCTCGGCCGCGTCCGCGGCCTCCGGGGCGTCCGCGGGGGAAGCACGATGATCGACGTCATGGTCGTGGACGACGACTTCCGCGTCGCCGAGATCAACGCGGCCTACGTCGCCAGGGTCCCCGGTTTCCGGGTGACTGCCCGCGCCCACACCGCTGCCCAGGCGCTGGCGACGCTGGAGCGCATGCACGTCGACCTCGTCCTGCTCGACCACTACCTGCCGGACGAGACCGGCCTCACCCTGGTGCGGCGCATGCGGCAGCTCGGCCACAGCGCGGACGTGATCATGGTGACGGCCGCCCGTGACGTGGCGACCGTGCAGGCGGCGATGCGCTTCGGCGCGCTGCAGTACCTGGTCAAGCCGTTCAGCTTCGCCGGGCTGCGGGCCAAGCTGGACGCCTACGCGGCGCTGCGCCGCACGCTCGACGGAGTCGGCGGGCGCGGCGAGGCCGGCCAGGAGCAGGTGGACCGCATCTTCGGCGCGCTGCGCACGGCCGGTGCGGCACCGGCGGACCTGCCCAAGGGGCACTCGGCACCCACCGCCGACCTGGTGCGCAAGGTCCTCACCGAGGCCGCGCAGCCGCTGTCCGCCCACGAGGTCGCGGCACGCGCGGGCATCAGCCGCTCCACCGCGCAGCGCTACCTGAAGTTCCTGGAGCGCGAGGGCCGGATCAGCCTCACCCTCAAGTACGGCGACACCGGCCGCCCCGAGCACCGGTACGCGTGGGCGCGCACCGGCTGACCCGGTTCACCGGCGGGCGAGTTCACGGCTCAGCGCCCGCGCCGCCGCGCACACCACGGGCGCGACGCGGTCCGGCCGCAGCCCCCGCGTGGCGCCGGTGACGGAGACGGCGGCGACGGGGAAGGGACGCGGGCCCAGCCGCGGCCCGTGGACGGGGGCGGCGACGGCGGAGACGCCGACCTCGGCCTCCTCCCGGTTCACGGCGTAGCCGCGGGTCCGGGTGCGGACGAGGTCCTGCTGGAGCAGCCGCGGCACGACGATGGTCCGCGGGGTGCGACGGCGCAGCCCGCCGCCGAGCACCGCGGCCAGGCCGGGCGGGGTCCCGTAGGCGAGCAGCGCCTTGCCGGTGGCGGTGCAGTAGGCCGGGTGGCGGCCGCCGACCCGGGAGATGATCCGCAGGGAGCGGCGGCCGGTGAGCTTCTCCAGGAAGACGGCGTCGGCGCCGTCGACGACGGCGAGGAGCACGTTCTCGTGGGTGGCCTCGTACAGCTCCTCCATGAACGGCCGCGCCGCCTCGCGCAGCCGCCGGTGCGGCACCCGCTGGCCCAGTTCGAAGAGGGCGAGGCCGAGCCGGTAGCCGTCCGTCCCGCGCTCCACGAGCCCGACGGCGGTCAGTTCGGCGAGGAGCCGGTGCACGGTCGAATTGGGCAGGCCGGTGCGGGCGGCGAGTTCGCCGAGCGCGATCCCGTCCTCCCCCGCGGCGAAGGCGCCGAGCAGCGCGGTCCCGCGGGCCAGCATCGACCGGCTCTCCGTCACGGTCGCACCCTCGGCTCTCATGAGTGCCCCCGCAAGGGCACCTCGACCAGCAGCGGGCCGTCGAGCCCGCCCACCGCCGCGACCGTCCGCGCCAGTTCCTCCGTCCCGTCCGCACGGACCGCGGGGATGCCGAAGAAGCGTGCGGCCAGCCGCCAGTCGAGCTCGCCCAGGTCGAGGCCGGGGTGCGGGACGGAGGGGCTGCCACCACGGGTGTCGAGGGTGTCCTTCAGGGTGCGGTACTCGCCGTTGGCCATCACGACGAACAGGACCGGCACCCGGTGGTGCGCCGCGCTCCACAGCCCCTGCAGCCCGAACATCGCGCAGCCGTCCCCCAGCACGGCCACCACCGGGCGTCCGGGCGCGCCGAGCCGGTGGCCGACGGCCGCGCCGATGCCCCAGCCGAGGCCCCCGCCGACCGTGTGGACGAAGCCGCCCGGCCGGTCCCGGCGCAGCACACCGCGCAGGTGCACCCCGACGGTGATCGATTCCTCGACGAGCACCGCCTCCTCCGGCAGTGCGGTGGCCAGGGCGTGCGCGGCGGCGAGCGGATCGACCGGGGCACGGCGCCCCGCGGACCGGGCCCGCAGGTCGAGCCGGTCCCGCGCCTCGGCGTGGCGGGCGCCCGCCTCCCGTATCCGCTCGCGGGCGGTGTCCTCGGGGACCAGGCGGGCCAGGTGGCCGGCGAGCGCGGCCAGTGAGGAGTCCAGCGGCCCGGTGAGGCCGAGGGCGACGGGGAAGTTGCGGCCCGGTTCGGCGGGGTCGGCGTCGATCTGCACGACCGTCAGGTGCGCGGGGACGGGCGGGCCGGGAGTGTAGTGGTGCGGGGTGAAGGCCCGGCAGCCGGCGATGAGCAGCGCGTCGTGGCCCTTCAACCGCTCATGGATGCGGGCGTTGACGGGCGGCAGCGGTCCGGCGTAGAGCGGGTGGGAGCCGGGGAAGTCCAGGTGGTCGTTCATCGGCTGGTGGTAGGTGACCGCGCCGAGCGCCTCGGCGACCCGTACCAGCGCCCCGACAGCCCCGTCCCTGCCGACCCCGTCACCGGCGACGACCGCGGGCCGTCCGGCGGCGGCCAGCAGGGCTGCCGCCCGGTCGAGCCCGCCGGCCGGGCCGGGCGGCGCGAGGGGGGAGCGTGCGGGGACCTCCACGGGTGCGGCGTCCTCGAGGACGTCCATCGGCACGGAGACGAACACCGGGCCCTGAGGCGGCTGCCGGGCCAGCGCGAAGGCGCGGCGCAGCACGAGCGGCAGGTCCTCGGGGCGGTGCACCTCCTCGGCCCGTTTGGCCGCTCCGGAGGCGAGGGCGACCAGGTCCCCGGCGAGCATGGGGTCCTGGAGCAGGTGGCGCCGGTCCTGCTGGCCCGCCATGACGACCAGCGGGGTGCGGGAGCGCCGGGCGTTGAGCATCCCGATCAGGCCGTTGGCGGTGCCGGCGGCGATGTGCAGGCTGGCGAAGGCGGGACGGCGGGTGGCCCGGGCGTAGCCGTCGGCCATGGCGACGACCGAGCCCTCCTGGACGCCGAGGACGTACTCGGGCGAAGGGCCGGGCCCGGACAGCGCCTCGAGGAAGGGGAGTTCGGTGGTGCCCGGGTTGCCGAAGACCCGGTCCACCCCCTCGTCGGCGAGGATCTCCAGCAGGGCCCGCAGGGCGGTCGTCATGGCGGGTACGCCTCTCATACGCTCATGCCGCCGTCGACCGCGACGGTGGCTCCGGTGGTGAAGCTCGCGTCGTCGCCCGCGAGGTGGAGCACGGCGCGGGCGATCTCCTCGGGTGCCGCGTGCCGGCCGCGGGGGATCATCGCGTCGAACGCCCTGGCCGCGTGCTCGGAAGGCTGCCCGGTGGCGGCGGTCTCGATGCGCCGCATGAACGGGGTGTCGGTGGGGGCCGGGTGGATGGTGTTGACGCGGATGCCGCGGGCGGCGCACTCACTGCCGCGACGCGCATCAGCCCGGCCTGGGCGTGCTTGGCCGCCGCGTAGCCGCTGATGCCGGGGTCGGTGGTGAGTCCGGCGACGCTGGAGTTGATCATCACGGAGGCGAGGGTGACGATGAACGTCGGCAGCCCCGCCCCACATACGTCGCGACGAGGGCGTTGCCCGCCCCGGGCAGCGCCGACAGCACCAGCACCGCTGCGGCCGCCGCCCAGGGGGACCAGCCGTCGCGGATGTGGACCGCGCCGACGGTCACGCCGAGCGCGTACACCCCGCCGGCCGGCAGGTCGACCTCGCGCAGGGCGAGGGCGAAGACCATCCCGCCGCCATCAGCCCCACCTAGCAGGCGTTGTGGGCGGTCCCGGCCAGGTTGGACCGCGTCAGGAACTCGGGCTCGGCGATGCCCACGACGAGCACCAGCAGGACCAGTACCGCTGCCACGCCCGTCTCGTCGCGCAGCAGCCGACGCACACGGCTCGATGGCATGCCGCACAGCGTGGAGGCACCGCGGGCCTGCGGCAATCAGAGCGTTCCGCCAGGCGGAACGGGTGTCAGACCGCTCCGGCCCCGGTGAGCGAACGGACCTCGACCTCGGCGAACTTGTCCTCGTCGGCGCGCTCGCGGGACAGGACCGTGCCCAGCCAGCCCGCCGCGAAGCCCAGCGGGATGGACACCAGGCCCGGGTTCTCCAGCGGGAAGTACTGGAAGTCCACGCCGGGGAAGAGCGACTGCGGGCTGCCCGACACCACCGGGGACAGCACCACCAGCACGACCGCCGGGAGGAGACCCCCGTAGATCGCCCACACCGTGCCGCGGGTCGTGAACCTCCGCCAGAACAGCGTGTACATCAGCGCGGGCAGGTTGGCGGACGCGGCCACCGCGAACGCGAGCCCCACCAGGAAGGCCACGTTCTGGCCCTGCGCGAACAGGCTCAGCGCGATGGCCACCCCGCCGATGCAGACGGCGGCCACCCGGGCCACCCGCACGTCCTGGTTCTCCCGCCGCCTGCCGTCCGGTGCGGTCCCTCGACGGCGCAGCGTCGCGTGGAGGTCGTGGGCGACCGAGGCGGACGAGGCGAGCGTGATACCGGCGACGACGGCCAGGATCGTGGCGAAGGCGACCGCCCCGACGACCGCGAAGAGGACCGTTCCACCGGTGGAGCCCGCTCCCCCGCCCAGGTCGAGGGCGAGCAGCGGCACCGCCGTGTTCCCTGCGGCGTTGGACGCGCGCACGGTGTTCGAGCCGACCAGCGCCGCCGCGCCGAAGCCCAGCACGATCGTCATCAGGTAGAAGCCGCCGATGAGACCGATCGCCCAGACCACCGAACGCCGCGCCGAGCGTGCCGTGGGCACGGTGTAGAAGCGCGAAAGGATGTGCGGCAGCCCGGCGGTGCCCAGGACGAGGGCGAGGCCGAGGCTGATGAAGTCCAGCCGGTCGGTCCAGCTCTGCCCGTACAGCCTGCCGGGGGCCAGGAACTCCCGGCCCTGGCCGCTGCCGTCGGCGGCCGAGCGCAGCAGCGCTCCGAGGTCGCCGTGGAAGCGCACGAGGACCAGGACCGTGAGGGTGATCGTGCCGCCCATGAGGAGCACGGTCTTGACGATCTGGATCCAGGTCGTGGCGCGCATGCCGCCGAAGGCGACGTAGAAGACCATCAGCGCGCCGACGCCGATGACGGTCCAGGTGCGGGCGGCCGATCCCTGACCGCCGAGCAGGAGGGAGACCAGGCTCCCGGCGCCGACCATCTGCGCGACCAGGTAGAGCACGGAGACGGTGACCGCGGAGGTGCCCGCGGCGATCCGGACCGGGCGCTGGCGCATACGGGCGGTGAGGACGTCGGCGAGGGTGTAGCGGCCGCAGTTGCGGACCAGTTCGGCGACGAGCAGCAGCACGAACAGCCAGGCGACGAGGAAGCCGACGGAGTAGAGCATGCCGTCGTAGCCGAAGAGCGCGATGAGCCCCGAGATGCCGAGGAAGGAGGCGGCGGACATGTAGTCGCCGGCGATGGCGAATCCGTTCTCCAGCGGGGAGAAGAGACGGCCTCCGGCGAAGAACTCCACGGACGAGCTGCGCCGTCGGCCGGCCCAGGCGGTGATCGCCAGGGTGACGGAGACGAAGACGGTGAAGAGGACCAGCGCCAGGCCCTGGTGGTTGCCGGTCACCGCATCCGCTCCTGGGTGTCCCAGCGCAGGTCGAGGGCGGCCCGGTCCCGGCGCAGCCGAGCATGCCGGGCGTAGGCCCAGGTCAGGAGGAAGGTCGTGGCGAACTGGGCGAGGCCCAGGAGCATGGCCACGTTGAACTCGCCGACCAGCGGCCGGGCCATCAGTCGCGGCGCGGTCGTCGCCAGGACGAGGTAGAGCAGGTACCAGGCGAGGAAGGCGGCGGCCGCCGGGAAGACGAACCGCCGGTACCGGGAACGCACCTCCTGGAAGGGGCCGCTGGCCTGCACCTCGCGGTACACCCGGGCGTGCGCGTCGGCCGGGCGGGCCTGCGTCGGGAGGGAGACCGGCGGTGGCTCGGGGCCCTCCCACTCCCCCGCGGCCAGGACGTCGTACCAGGGGTCGTCCACCCACAGCCCTCCGGTTTCCGCCCGGTCGTGCTCTTTCACGAACTCTCCTCGCCTCACGGGCCGATCGGCCGTGCGCCCAAGCATGGACATTGCGGGAAGATCCGGGAGCCTCCAAGCAGAAACCTTCACCTCATCGGGTGATGGTCCCCCACTCCTGGGGGTGGGGAGGCTTCGGCGCCCTCCACGGGTGGGTGACCGCGGAGGGCGCCGGCACGGGGAACCGGTCCGTCAGGCGTCGATCCGCGAACGGTCGAGCGTGGCGGCGGAGTTGGCGATGAACTCGCGGCGCGGCGCGACCTCGTTGCCCATCAGCAGGTCGAAGGCGAGCTCCGCGCCCTCCAGGTCGCTGATGTTGATCCGGCGCAGGGTGCGGTGGCGCGGGTCCATCGTGGTCTCGGCCAGCTGGTCGGCGTCCATCTCGCCGAGACCCTTGTAGCGCTGGATGGAGTCCTTGTAGCGGATGCCCTTGCGCTCGAACTCCAGCAGCGTCTCGCGCAGCTCCCGGTCGGAGTAGGTGTAGACGTACTTGTCCTGCCCCTTGCGGGGGTTGGTCAGCTCGACCCGGTGCAGGGGCGGCACGGCCGCGAAGACCCGGCCGGCCTCGACCATCGGCCGCATGTAGCGCTGGAAGAGCGTCAGCAGCAGACAGCGGATGTGACTGCCGTCGACGTCGGCGTCCGTCATCATGATGATCTTGCCGTAGCGGGCCTGGTCGATGTCGAAGGTGCGGCCCGAGCCTGCCCCTATGACCTGGATGATGGCGCCGCACTCGGCGTTCTTCAGCATGTCCGTGACCGAGGACTTCTGGACGTTGAGGATCTTGCCCCGGATCGGGAGCAGCGCCTGGAACTCGGAGTTGCGCGCGAGCTTGGCCGTGCCCAGGGCCGAGTCACCCTCGACGATGAAGAGTTCGCTGCGGTCCACGTCGTCGCTGCGGCAGTCGGCCAGCTTGGCCGGCAGCGACGAGGACTCCAGCGCGGTCTTCCGGCGCTGCGCGTCCTTGTGCTGCCGGGCGGCGATCCGGGTGCGGGCCGCGGCGACGGCCTTCTCCAGGACGGCGCGGGCCTGCTGCTTGTCGTCCCGCTTGGTGGAGGTGAGGAACGCCTTGAGCTCGCGGGACACGACGTTGGCCACGATGCGGTTGGCCGCCGAGGTGCCCAGCACCTCCTTGGTCTGGCCCTCGAACTGCGGCTCGGCGAGCCGGACCGTGACGACCGCCGTCATGCCCTCCAGGGCGTCGTCCTTGACGATGTCGTCCTCGGCGACGCGCAGCAGCTTGGTGGCGCGCAGGACCTCGTTGAACGTCCTGGTGACGGCGCCCTCGAAGCCGCGCACATGGGTGCCGCCCTTGGGCGTGGCGATGATGTTCACGAAGGAGCGCAGCGTGCTGTCGTAGCCGGTGCCCCAGCGCAGGGCGACGTCGACGCCGAGCTCGCGGGTGACCTCGGTCGGGGTCATGTGGCCGAGCTCGTCGAGGACCGGGACGGTCTCCTTGAAGGTGCCGCTGCCGGTCAGCCGCAGCACGTCGCAGATCGGCTTGTCCGGGGTGAGGTACTCGGCGAACTCGCTGATGCCGCCGTCGAAGTGGAAGGTGTCCTCGACCGGCTTCCCGTCCTCCGAGCCGTTGTCGGGGCGCTCGTCGCGGACGACGATCGTGAGCCCGGGGACCAGGAACGCGGTCTGGCGGGCGCGCTGGTGGAGCGTGTCCAGGGAGAGCTTGGCGTCCTTGAGGAAGATCTGACGGTCCGCCCAGTAGCGGACGCGGGTGCCGGTGCGGGCCCGCGGCACCTTCTTGACCTTGTCCAGCCCGTTGCCCGGCTCGAAGGCCGCCTCGGGGCCGCCCTTGGCGAAGCTGCCGGGGACGCCGCGGCGGAAGCTGATCGCGTGCGTGTGGCCGCCGCGGTCGACCTCGACGTCCAGCCGGGCGGAGAGCGCGTTGACGACGGAGGCGCCGACACCGTGCAGACCGCCGGAGGCCGCGTAGGAGCCGCCGCCGAACTTGCCGCCGGCGTGCAGCTTGGTCATGACGACCTCGACGCCGGACAGACCGGTCTTGGGCTCGACGTCGACGGGGATGCCGCGGCCGTTGTCCCGCACCTCGACGGAGGCGTCGCCGTGGAGGACGACCTCGATGTGGTCGCAGTGGCCGCCCAGGGCCTCGTCCACCGAGTTGTCGATGATCTCCCACAGGCAGTGCATGAGGCCGCGGCTGTCGGTGGAACCGATGTACATGCCGGGGCGCTTGCGGACCGCTTCGAGGCCCTCGAGCACGAGCAGGTGTCGCGCGGTGTAGTTGGAGCCGTCACGATCTGCACCGGTCAGCAACGCGGTGGACGGCACGGATGTTTCGGCGGTCACGCGAACGTCTCCTCATGAAGTTCTTCAGCCGTATCGGTGAGAGGGTACCGAGGTCACGCACGGCCGTTTCGCCGCGACCCGGTACGGGCATCATGCTAGCCCCTTTTCGAAGGCATGTTCGATCCCTCGTTCGAGTGATACACATGTCACGTTCCCCTGGAGGCATGAACCATTTAGGCTCGGGGCACGTCCTCCTCAACAACCGGCTTCCGGGCCGGGGGGACACAACCGAACAATCTGACCAGTTCTGCCAGAACGACCCGAAGCCGACAGATAAGACGCCAGAGGATCTTTCGCCGCCAATCGGTAGCATCCGGCCGCTACAACGACCGTTTCCAAGGAAAAGACCTGAGCGGGAACACTTTGGGCCTGGTTGGATGTTGACCCTGGTACGACAGCTCGTCGAGCTAGAGAAGAGGCGACGTGACTACAGTTCTGACCCCCGCGAGCCCGCTGACGGCGGCGGACCGCTGCGACCGTTGCGGCGCCCAGGCCTACCTGCGCGTCGTACTCATCAGTGGCGGCGAGCTGCTCTTCTGCGCGCACCACGGGCGTAAGTTCGAGCCCGAATTGAAAAAGATCGCTACGGAGATACAGGACGAGACCGGTCGGCTCACCGCCACCCCGGCCGTCGCGGCCGAAGACGAACGCTGACGCGTAGCACTGCGACGAGCTCTCACGACGGGCGGCCCCCCTTCCGGGAGGCCGCCCGTCGGCTTGTCCGCCGCACGTCACGAAGAGTGCTGGCCGACCAGTCCCGCCACCGCCGAGACCCGGGTGTACACACCGGGATGCCCCGCCTGGGCGCATCCCGCGCCCCAGGACACCAGCCCTATCAGCCGCCCCTCCGCCACCAGCGGACCGCCGCTGTCCCCCTGGCACGAGTCGTGCCCGCCGGCCAGGTCGCCGGCGCAGACCATGTCGCTCCTCTGGTACTTGCCTTCCGTACTGCCCGGATACGCCTGCTCACAGACCGAGTCGGCGAGCACCGAGACGTTCGCCGCCATCAGGACGTTCGAGTAGGTCCCCAGACCCGCCGTGTCCCCCCAGCCGAAGACCTGTGCCGGCGTGCCCGCCTCGTAGGAGTTCACGTCCCCCGGTGCCGCCATGCGTATCGCGCTTCCCACGGGGAACGGCTCCGCGGTCGTGACGACCGCCACGTCGCCGCTGTTGGTCGTGGGGTCGTACGCGGGGTTGACCCAGACGTTGCGGACCGCCACTTCCCGGCCGCCGGAACCGGCGAGGTCCGTCCGCCCCGCGATGATGCGCAGGTCGGGCACCTGGTCCCAGTCCCCGCCCAGTGCGGTCGGACTGAAGCAGTGCGCCGCGCTGACCACGGTGTTCGGCCCGACGAGCGCTCCGCCGCAGAACTGCCCCGAGCGAGCCGTACCGTAGCGGGACCGGCTCGACAGGACCACCGCCCACGGGTGCTGCTCCGTGGTGACCGGCGTGCCACCTATGACACCGTTGTCGGCGCCCGGGGCGCCCGGGGCGTACTCCACCGCCGCGGCGGTGGCGGAAGCCGGTAGCGACAGCGCGAGCGCGGACCCGGCTATGAGCCCGCCGATCAGCGTGCTGATCGAGGAACGCATGCATTCTCCTCACCCTCCGGAATGCCCAGAACACCCACAGTGACGTGACGGGACGGGAGCCGCATCCGGAGAACTGTCCGGAAAATCCGACGGGCCCGCGGCCGCCGTGGCGGTCGCGGGCCCGTCCGGGCGTCCTGCCGGATCAGTCCAGGTAGTCGCGGAGCACCTGGGAACGCGAGGGATGACGCAGCTTGGACATGGTCTTGGACTCGATCTGGCGGATGCGCTCACGGGTGACCCCGTACACCTTGCCGATCTCGTCCAGCGTCTTCGGCTGGCCGTCGGTGAGGCCGAAGCGCATGGAGACCACGCCCGCCTCGCGCTCACTGAGCGTGTCGAGCACCGAGTGCAGCTGCTCCTGCAGCAGCGTGAAGCTGACCGCGTCGGCCGGCACGACGGCCTCGGAGTCCTCGATGAGGTCACCGAACTCGCTGTCGCCGTCCTCGCCGAGCGGGGTGTGCAGCGAGATGGGCTCGCGGCCGTACTTCTGGACCTCGATGACCTTCTCCGGGGTCATGTCGAGTTCCTTGGCCAGCTCCTCCGGGGTGGGCTCGCGGCCCAGGTCCTGGAGCATCTGGCGCTGGACGCGGGCCAGCTTGTTGATGACCTCGACCATGTGCACCGGGATGCGGATGGTGCGGGCCTGGTCGGCCATCGCGCGGGTGATCGCCTGGCGGATCCACCAGGTCGCGTACGTCGAGAACTTGAAGCCCTTGGTGTAGTCGAACTTCTCGACCGCACGGATCAGACCGAGGTTGCCCTCCTGGATCAGGTCCAGGAAGAGCATGCCGCGGCCGGTGTAGCGCTTGGCCAGCGAGACCACCAGGCGGAGGTTGGCCTCCAGGAGGTGGTTCTTGGCCCAGCGGCCGTCCTCGGCGATGATCTCCAGCTCGCGCTTGAGCTTGGGGGCGAGCTTGTCGGCCTGGGCCAGCTTGTCCTCGGCGAACAGACCGGCCTCGATGCGCTTGGCGAGCTCCACCTCCTGCTCGGCGTTGAGCAGCGGGACCTTGCCGATCTGCTTGAGGTAGTCCTTCACCGGGTCGGCGGTGGCGCCGGCCGCGGCGACCTGCTGCGCGGGCGCGTCGTCCTCGTCCTCGTCGGACAGCACGAAGCTCTCCGCCTCGGCCTCGGCCGGGACGTCCTCGTCCTTGCCGGGGGCGGCGTCCTCGATGAGCTCCTCGCCCTCGACGAGCTCGTCGTCCTTCTTGGTCTTGGTCGCGGTGGTCTTCTTCGCCGCGGTCTTCTTGGCGGTCGCGGTGGTCTTCTTCGCCGCAGTCTTCTTGGCGACGGCCTTCTTCGCGGATGCCACGGCATCGTCCTCCGGCTCCGCCACGGGCTCCGCCGCCATGGTGGGGGCGGGGGCCGCGGTGGTCTTGGCAGCGACGGTCTTCTTGACCGGGGCGGCCTTGGTGGCGACGGTCTTGGTGGCAGTACGCTTCGCCGGGCTCTTGGCTGCGACGCTCTTACGGGTGCGCTTGGGCGCCTCGGCGGCACTCACCATCAGCGTCACACCCTCCTCGTCGAGGACTTGGTTGAGGCTGCGCAGAACGTTCTTCCACTGGGTTGCCGGGATCTGGTCCGCTTCGAAGGCTCGGCGCACGTCGTCGCCGGCGATCTGACCCTGAGCCTTACCCCGCTCGATGAGCGCCATCAGAGACTCGGACTCGGCGATCTCCGGCGGGAGCGTACGGGATGTGCTGGCCGACACGAACAACCTCTCGGAACGATGGAAAACGACTACGGTGGGAACCGCTCAGCAACTCAGCGTCATGTTCGTCGCGGATATTCCTCGCACGGCCGCCACCTCTAAGCTCATCGCGCTGCCGCCGAGAGCGTTACGCCCGGCCGTACGTGGGCCGGGTCACACCCCGGATCGGCACCAACCCGTCGATAGCGGGACACTCCCGTGCACGCCACGACCATGCCCGGTCGGATGCGGGCGTCAAACATGGCGGACGGCTCCGCCGCCGGGCCCGGAGGGCGTGGGCCGGCGGCGGAAGTCGGTGCCGTCTCGTGCTGCGCGGGAGCGGTCAGTGCTCCCGGGGGGCGGGGACGACGTGGTCCGTCGAGCCGCCGGCACCCGGGTCGGGGTGGGCGGCGAGCAGCTGGCGCATGGCGGTCTCCGCCTCGGCACCGTCGGAGGCGGCCAGCGCCTCGACGACCCGCGTGTGCAGGGCCACCGAGTGTTCACCGGGGCGCTCGCAGCCGGTGACGGGGCCGCCGGAGACCTGCAGGGCGGAGGAGACGATGCCGGAGAGGTGCTCCAGCATCCGGTTGCCCGCGACCTGCAGCAGCAGGGCGTGGAACTCGGCGTCCGCCCGGGAGAAGGTGAGGCCGTCACCCTGTCCCACGGCGTGGGACATGATGTCGGTCATGTCGACGAGGCGCTGCTGGACGTCCTCCCGGCCGTGACCCGCCGCGAGGCGCGCGGCGAGGGGCTCGATCGTCCAGCGCAGTTCGAACAGCTCCCGACGCTGGTCGTCGCGCTGCGGGCCGAAGGCCCGCCATTCGATGATGTCGGGGTCGAGCAGGTTCCAGTCGCTGACCGGGCGGACCCGGGTGCCGACGTTGGGCCGGGCGCTGACCAGGCCCTTGGCCTCCAGCACCCGCAGCGACTCGCGGACGACGGTACGGGAGACCTCGAAGCGCTGGCCGATCTCCTCGGGGACGAGCGGGCGGTCGGCCCCGAGATCGCCGGAGACGATCATCTGGCCGAGTTGCTGGACGAGTTGGCCGTGCAGCCCGCGGCCACGGCTCCCGGCGGCGCGGCGGCCGACCCGGCCCATGTCGGTGTCACCGCCGTCCCAGGAGGGTGCGGGGCCGGGGCGGTCGAGGCCGACGGGGGCGTCGGCGTACGGATAGCGGTCGATGTCCCCGCCGCCGAGACTCGGGTCGGCGGGGCGGGCCGCGGTCATCATGGTGTGCGCAAGGGTACTCACGCATCATTTGTCGGCGATGGCGCGGGAGGCCTTGAGGGCTTTCCTGAAAAGCACACGAAAGGGTGAGCACTCATCACCTGATAATTGACGCTTTATCGGAAGGAAATGGGGTTTCTCCGGCGCAAGACCATTGCCGCATAGGCACACAAGAGAGCGAAGAGCGACAAACCGAAGGAATAGCGCACAGGTTGGGTCGCCATGCGGACCACGTCGATCGCCGGGGCGGACGCCGCCCGCTTCACCACCGGCGCCACCAGCAGCGGAACCGCGAGGACACCGGCCAGCCCGAGCGCGGTGGTGCGGAACACCCCGGCCGCCAGCACCCCGGCCCAGCAGCAGGCGAGCACGAGGGCGACCGAGGCCGCCGTGGTGGAGGCCAGCGCGAACGGCGCGGGCAGTCCGCCCGCCCCGAACTCCAGGTGCATCACGACCAGGCCGAGCCCCGCCCCCAGGAGTGCGATCAGCGCCGCCGCGGAACCGTTGACGACGAGCTTGGCGAGCAGCAGACGGAGTTGACGGGGCACGGGCGCGTGCGCGGGCGCCAGCGCGGGATAGCGGAACTCCTGGCCGTAGGCGAGCGCGCCGAGGAGCCCGCCGCCCAATGCGGCGGGCGGCAGGGGCAGGGAGTGCGACCAGCCGGTCAGCAGGCGCAGGGAGAAGGCGTCGTGCCCGGTGCGCAGCAGCGCCAGGGTGGCCAGTCCCGAGGCGAGGACGGAGACCAGCGCGACGAGCCAGGGGCCGCGGACGCCGGTCAGGCGGCGCAGTTCGTAGCGGACCGGCCGGGCGGGACCGGCGGGCGGCACCGCGGCGCGCGCGGCCGCCAGGGGCACGGCAGGCCGGTCGCGATCGTCGTGCGGACCCTCCGGAACACCGGTGTCGGCGACCTCGTCCGCGAGGCGGTGCAGCAGGATGCCGTTGCGGAAGGCGGTTTCGCCGACCTGGGCGGTGGTCGCGCCGTGCACGCGGATGCGGCTGCCGCTCTCGTGGGTGATCTCGGTCCCGTCGTCGGTCAGCAGCAGGCCCAGGCGTTCGGCCTGGGGCGAGTGGACGGCCACGTACGGGCGCAGCCGGCGGCGGCCGAACTCGTGGGCGGACTGGTCGGCGACGAGCCGGCCCTTGTCGAGGGTGACGACGCGGTCGCCGAGCCGGCCCGCCGCCTTGGGGTCGGCGCAGGTGACCACGACGGCGCCGCCGCGCGCCGCGTACGCCTTGAGCAGGCCGTACAACCACGCGGTGTCGTGCGGGGAGAGCCCTTGGGCGGGATCGTCCAGGAGCAGCGCGGGAGGGTCTCCGAGGAGCGCCGCGGCCACGCCCAGGCGGCGGTCCATCCCGAGGGAGAAGGTCGACAGACGGCGTCCGGCCGTTTCGCGCAGGCCCACGATCTCCAGGACCTGGTCGGCGCGTTCGGCTGGGGCCCCGGCCGCGGCTGCGAGCATGCGCAGGTGGCCGCGCGCGGTCCGGGAGGGGTGGCCGGGGACCTCGCCGAGCAGCACGCCCACCGCGTTGGCCGGATGGGTGTGGCGGTGCAAGGGGCGCCCGCCGAACAGCGTGATGCCGCGGCCCGGTTCGAGTTCGAGCATCAACCGCAGGACGGTGGACTTGCCGGCGCCGCCGTCGCCGAGCAGGACGGTGATCTCGCCGGGACGGGCGTCGAAGCTGAGGTCGTCGACGGCGGGGGGCTCTTCGCCCCGGGACGCGCTGGTCAATCCGATGGCCTGGATCACCATTGCACCATAACGCGCAAATGGCCCGGAATTTACACCTCTGGTCGCAACATAGGCGGATTGAGGATGGTTGCACCACCCGCGCGGAACAACTGCGCGGGGCGGCCGCCCTGACGGGTCGTGGTGCCGCCGCTGGGGACCAGGAAGCCGACCGTCCCCGTCACCTTGCGGTGGAAGTTGCGCGGGTCGAGGGCGACGCCCCACACCGCCTCGTAGACCCGGCGCAGCTCGCCGACGGTGAACTCGGGCGGGCAGAAGGCGGTGGCCAGAGCCGAGTACTCCAGCTTGGAGCGGGCGCGCTCCACGCCGTCGGCCAGGATGCGCGTGTGGTCGAAGGCGAGGGCACCCTCCTCGCCGTTGCGCAGCAGTTCCTCGACCGGGGCCCACCGGGCGCTACGGGCGTCGCCGCCGGCGCGTGGCGCGGGCAGGTCCGGGGCGAGCACGAGGTGGGCGACGCTCACCACGCGCATGCGCGGGTCGCGCTTGGGATCGCCGTAGGTGGCCAGCTGCTCGAGGTGGACCCCGCTGCCCGCGCGCAGTCCGGTCTCCTCCTCCAGTTCGCGGGCGGCCGCCCCGGACAGGTCCTCGTCGCCGCGTACGAAGCCGCCGGGCAGCGCCCACCGGCCCTGGTAGGGCGGTTCACCGCGGCGGACCGCGAGGGCGCACAGGGCGTGGCTGCGCACTGTGAGCACGACGAGATCGACAGTGACGGCGAAGGGCGGGAAAGCTGACGGGTCGTAGGGCGCCATGCCCGCGATCATAGTCGTCTGCCTGACGATAAACAGCAGGTTGGCGGGATGACGCGAGCTGCTTTCGGCCTGTTGTTCGACGTCACGGCGCCGGTCCGGCGTCCGGTGCCGCCGACGGGTTCAGGCACCGAGCTGAAGTCCCGGAGCCGCCTCCTCGATCACGGCCGTACCGGACGCGCCGATCCGCAGCGCGAAGGGCTCCTCGGCCACCCGCAACCCGGCGAGGCCGAGGTCGCCGAGCGGGGAGGTGACCAGAGGGCGTACGGCCACCATGCGTTCGGGGGCGTCGGGGCGGATCCCGGCGAGGGCCATCAGCATGTGGACGGCCCCGGCCGCGGCCACCGCGGCGGGCCGCGAGGCCGTCGGGTGCGGGGCGGGACGGCGGGAGCCGTCACGCTGCTCCCCCGCGTACATCTCGGGCAGCCGGTGGCCGAAGTCACCGGCTGCGTCCAGCACGCCCAGGAGGAGCGCCGAGGCCTCTCGCTCGTGGCCCGCGGCCGCCAGCCCCGCGACCGCGACGGCCGTCTCGTGGACGCGTACCGCTCCGCCGCGGTGGCCGAAGGGGTTGTAGCCGGGGGCCTTGGCGGACAGTGTGCGCAGCCCCCATCCCGAGTCGAGCTCCGGGGCCGCCAGGAGGCGGGCGAGCTGCTCCGTCTGCACCTTGTCCAGCAGACCGGGGGCGAGCTCGCAGCCTCCCAGCAGACCGGTGTCGAGCAGATGGGCGGCTGCCGAGCCCAGGTGGGGCACGGGTCTGCCGTCAGGGGTGAGCGCGGCGGCCGGGCTCCCGCCGGCCAGGTCGTCAAGCCAGAAGTCCTCCCGGAACCTCCGGCGCAGCGCCTCGGCCCGCTCCCGCCATTCCTCCGCGCCCGGGCGTCCGTGGGCTTGGAGCAGATCGGCGCCGTGCAGCATGGCCCGGTGGGCGTGCGCCTGCACGTCGCAGCGCAGCGGGCCGCCCGGCGCGGGGTCGGGGACGTATCCGCCCTCACCCGCGACGGACCGCAGCCACCACAGACTGCGCTCGGCGGCCGGCAGCAGCTGTTCGGTGTCCCGCTCCGGAAGTCCCCACCGTCGTGCCTCGGCGAGCAGCGTGACGAAGAGCAGCCCCGCCTCCACTCCGGAACAGGTGGGCGGCAGATGCGGACCGGCATGGCGCAACGGCCCCGGCACGCCGCCGGTCTCCGGGTCCTGACGGCGGGCGAACGCCCGCAGGGTGCCGGCCGCCAGGCGGGTGCCGAGCGGCAGCAGCATGCGGGCCGCCCACAGGGCGTCGGCCGGGGCGGGACCGAGCCGCCACGGGGCGCCCGCCGCCACATGGACGTCCAGCGGGTGCTCCGGGTCGCGCAGCAGCAGCGCCCGCAGGTCGTCGAGGGCGGCGCGCAGCAGTGTCTCCGCCCTGCCGCCGGCGCCGCGGATCTCCGGGGCCGACCAGGGCACGGGGACCGCCGGGGCGGATCCGCCGTTCACGCCGGCCGCCGCGGGCTCCAGCGTCACGCGCAGCTCGATCGTGCGGGACGCCCCGGCGGGCAGCGCCAGTTCCCAGCACAGCAGCCCGGCGGAGGCCATGGCGCTCTCGGGTGCCGGCACGGCGGTCACCCGGGCCCGCAGGCCCTCCGCCGACCACAGCAGCCCTGCGTCGCAGACGCTGGGCTGCAGCTCGGGCCCGGAGGATCCGGCCGCGATCGCCGCCAGCTCGGCGAGGTCGGTCGCCAGGGCCACCTCGAACGGGATGCGCAGGGCACGGGAACCGGTGTTGTGTACCGTGATGCGCTCGGTGCCCCCGGCCGTGCGGAGCCTCTCGACGGTGAGGGCCGGGTCGGGTGCGGTATCGCCGGGAACGCGGGCGACGGAGGTGAACCGCGCCCGACCCGCCGTGACAAGCCCGCCCTGTACGGGGACCGGTGGCGCCCCTGCGATGCGCAGCTCACAGCGGGCCAGGACCCGGCGGCCGCCCTGGTAGAAGCCGGCAAGGCCGCTTCCGTCCAGTTGTCCGTGCTCCGGCGAGACCGCGAGGGTCGGGGCCGCGACGCACATCACGGCGTCGTGCACCGGCTGCGGCCCCCGGTCCTGCCGGGGCGGCCGGTTGACCGGCTGCGGGCTCATGCCACCTCCTCGTCGAATCGGTCGCTCGGGCGCTGCCGCCACTACCCACGAGAACGGCCGTGTGGGCACTCGGGTCACGCGCCGTCTACCGTTCCTGATCGGGAAGCCGTCCGTATCACCGGAAAGAGAGCCATGGCCGTCTACCGTCAGCCGGGAACCGTCATCACCGACCACACCTTCCAGGTGCCGCTCGACCACGCGGACCCCGGCGGTGAACGGATCGAGGTGTACGCACGGGAGGTCGTGGCCGCCGGGAAGGAACGAGATCCGCTGCCCTGGCTGCTGTTCCTGCAGGGCGGGCCGGGCGGCCGGTCGCCGCGGCCGCTGGGCCGCGACGGCTGGCTCACCCGGGCGCTGGACGACTACCGGGTGCTGCTGATCGACCAACGGGGCACCGGCCGTTCCGCCCCGGCGAACCGGCAGACCCTGCCGCTGCGCGGGGACGCCTCGGCACAGGCCCGTTATCTGGAGCACTTCCGGGCCGACTCGATCGTCCGCGACTGCGAGCTGATCCGCCGTGAGCTGCTCGGCGAGGACGGCCAGTGGAGCCTGCTCGGCCAGAGTTACGGCGGCTTCTGCACGCTCACCTACCTGTCTTTCGCCCCCGAGGGCGTCCGCGAGGCCTTCGTGACCGGCGGGCTGGCCGGCCTGCGCAGCACGGCCGAGGACGTCTACCGGGCCGCCTACCCCCGTGTGGAGCGGAAGGCAGCAGCGCACTACGCGCGTTACCCGGAGGACGTCGAGACGGTCCGCGCGATCGTGCGGCACCTGCGCGAGCGCGAGGTCAGGCTCCCGGGCGGCGGACTGCTGACCGCGGAGGCCTTCCAGACCACCGGGATGCTGCTCGGCACGGGCACCGGCTCGCACACGCTGCACTACCTGCTCGAGGACGCCTTCGTGACCGGAGGGTCCGGCCTCCAGCTCTCCGACTCCTTCCTCGCCGAGGTCCAGGGCCATCTGTCGTTCGCGGGCAATCCGCTCTACGCGGTGCTGCACGAGTCGATCTACGGCCAGCGTTCGGTCTCACCGCGGGCCACCGGCTGGGCCGCCGAGTCGGTCCGCGCCGAGTTCCCCCAGTTCGACGTCGACAAGCCGCTGGCGGACGACGCGCCGGTGCTGCTGACCGGCGAGATGATCTACCCCTGGATGTTCGCCACGGACCCGGCACTGGCGCCGCTGCGCGAGACGGCGCACCACCTGGCGCAGCACGAGGAGTGGCCCGACCTGTACGACCCGGATCAGCTGGCGCGGAACGAGGTGCCGGTGGCGGCGGCCGTCTACCACGACGACATGTACGTGGACACGGCCGACTCGCTCGCCACCGCACGCTCGGTCCGCGGCCTGCGCACCTGGGTCACCGACGAGTACGAGCACGACGGGCTCCGGGTGAGCGGCGGCCGGGTCCTCGACCGGCTGATCCGCCTGGCCCACGGCGAGCTGTGAGGAGCGCTGCACGGCGGGCCCGTCCGATGCTCTGCCGCCGCAGGTAACGGCGGAGCGGCTCCGGAGAGAGGCCGTTGTTGACCGCGGCGTGGAGCAGCCGGGCGAAGGTGTAGTCGGGGGCAAGGTGCAGGGCGCGGCCGAAGGCCACGCGCGCCGCCGCCTCGTCCCCGGCGGACCAGGCCACCCAGCCGGCGAGGGTCAGGGGCGCGGCGGCGTGCTCGTGGTACGGCTCGACACAGCGCCGGGCGAGCGCCCGCCACAGGCGCACCGCGGGGTCGGTGTGCGGCGGGTCCATCCACTCGGCGGCCTCGTCGCGGGTGGTGCGGTCCTGCAGGCCGAGGATCATCGTGGCGGCCTCGTCGTCGTCCAGCAGAGCGTCGTCACCGCGGTCGGCCTCCGGTCCGTCCCCCACCGGGGTGGCGGCCCGGAAGCGCTCGAGCGCCTCCCGCAGCAGCCGCAGGGTGGTGCGCCGCACCTCTTCGGAGTCGTCGCGCTCCAGCATGCGGGGGACGAGTGCGGCGGCCGCCGCGTCCAGGGCGTCCCCGCGGGCCGCGGAGGCCGGTGCGCCGGGCGGCGGCGGGGTGAGGCGCTCCTCCATCTCCTTGAGGGAGCCGTTGATCCGCAGGCCCGCGTAAGCGGCCGCCGCGGCCATCACGGAATCGCCGGACCGCGTGATCCCGATGCCCTCACGCGGGAACCGCTCCGTGTCCGGGCAGCAGTACGACCACCAGCGGCCGGCGGAGACGCACAGCGCCTCGACGACGGGGATGTCGAGCGTGCCGCAGGCGATCCTCAGCCGCTGCGCCAGTGGACGCAGCCGTTCCATGACCTGGTGGGGGTCCTCGCCGGGAGCGGGCTCCTGGACGAGGAAGAGCACGATCGCGTCCGGCCGCGCGCCGCGCTGCTCGCTGCCGTTCACGAGGCACTCGGCCAACTGCTGGGCGGCGCCGGGCCACTCGGCGGCGTCCCGTGGGATGCCGAGCCGGGCCCGGCCGCCGAAACGGCCGTGCTCGCCGTGCAGGGCGATCATCAGAATGCTGTCGTCGGGGTGGAAACCGCACAGGTAGGGGAGCGCGGCGGCGAGTTCGGCCGGGCTGCGCAGCGTGACCTTCGGGTCGTCCGAGGGACGGGGGGATTCGGTGTGCTGAGTCATGATCCGAAGGTCCCGTACGCCGTGGATCTCCGCCAGACCCCTCCAAAACCTGTGGATAACTCGCGCATATCATCACGATTATCCGGGGCGGGTTGTCCACAGGCCGCCTCCCCACGGTTGGCGCGGTGTCGGTGCCATCAGGTTGCATGGGGGCATGACCACCGCACTGCGCACCGCCGCCGACACGATCCTCAGCCGGCTCGTCGGGGACCCGACGGGCACCGCCCGCCTGCGCGAGGACCAGTGGCGTGCCGTCGAGGCGCTGGTCGCGCACGGCCGCCGCGCCCTGGTGGTCCAGCGCACGGGCTGGGGCAAGTCGGCCGTGTACTTCGTGGCCACCGCGCTGCTCCGCGAGCGGGGCAGCGGTCCCACGGTGATCGTCTCCCCGCTGCTGGCGCTGATGCGGAACCAGATCGAGGCCGCCGACCGGGCCGGGATCCGCGCCCGCACGATCAACTCGGCCAACCCCGAGGAATGGGACACGGTGCAGGCCGAGGTCGCCTCGGGGGAGATCGACGTCCTGCTGGTGAGCCCGGAGCGGCTCAACAACCCCGATTTCCGGGACCAGGTGCTGCCCAAGCTGGCCTCCACCACCGGCCTGCTCGTGGTCGACGAGGCCCACTGCATCTCCGACTGGGGCCATGACTTCCGGCCCGACTACCGCCGGCTGCGGACGATGCTCGCCGATCTCACTCCGGGCGTTCCGGTGCTGGCCACGACGGCCACCGCCAACGCACGCGTGACGGCCGACGTCGCGGAGCAGTTGGGGACCGGCGACCACGAGGGTGCCCTCGTGCTGCGCGGGCCGCTGGACCGCGAGAGCCTGTCGCTCGGGGTGCTGCGCATGCCCGACGCCGCCCACCGGCTCGCCTGGCTCGCCGACCACATCGGCGACCTCCCGGGCTCGGGCATCGTCTACACCCTGACCGTGGCGGCCGCGGAGGAGGTCACCGCCTTCCTCCGGCAGCGCGGTCACCGGGTCGCCGCCTACTCGGGGCGCACCGAGGACGCCGACCGCCGGGCCGCAGAGTCCGCGCTGCTGAACAACGAGGTCAAGGCGCTGATCGCCACCTCGGCGCTCGGCATGGGCTTCGACAAGCCGGACCTGGGCTTCGTGGTGCACCTGGGCTCGCCCTCCTCCCCCATCGCCTACTACCAGCAGGTGGGACGCGCCGGACGCGGTGTGGACCACGCGGAGGTGCTGCTGCTCCCCGGGCCGGAGGACGAGGCGATCTGGCGCTACTTCGCCTCGCTCGCCTTCCCCCGTGAGGAACAGGTGCGGCGCACCCTGGAGACGCTGGCCGCCTCCGGGGGCCCGATGTCGGTGCCCGCGCTCGAGACCCGGGTGGACCTGCGCCGCAACCGGCTGGAGACCATGCTCAAGGTCCTCGACGTGGACGGCGCGGTGCACCGGGTGCGCGGCGGCTGGACGGCCACGGGCCTGCCCTGGACGTACGACACCGAGCGGTACGCGTGGGTCGACCGGCAGCGCAAGACCGAACAGCAGGCGATGCGTGAGTACGCCACGACCTCGGTGTGCCGCATGGAGTACCTGCGCCGTCAGCTCGACGACGAGGAGGCCGCCCCCTGCGGCCGCTGCGACAACTGCGCCGGGCCCCGGTTCACCGCGGAGGTCTCCCGCGAGGCCCTGGAGGCGGCACGGGCCGCCCTCGGGCGCCCGGGGGTCGAGGTCGAGCCCCGCCGGATGTGGCCGACAGGTCTGCCCGCGATCGGCATCGACCTCAAGGGGAAGATCCCGCCGGGCGAACAGGCCGCGCCCGGACGGGCACTGGGACGGCTCTCCGACATCGGCTGGGGCAACCGGCTCCGCCCGCTGTTCGCCGAGAACGCGACGGACGGCCCCGTTCCGGACGACGTGGCGCAGGCCGTGGTGCAGGTGCTCGCGGACTGGGCGAAGGGCCCGGGCGGCTGGGCGAGCGGTGAGCCCGACGCCCCTCAGCGGCCGGTCGGCGTCGTCACCGTCGCCTCGCACACCCGGCCGCAGCTCATCGCGTCGCTCGGTGCGCGCATCGCCGAGATCGGCCGCATGCCGCTGCTCGGGGAGGTGGCGCACAGTGGTGACCTGGAGCCCTCGCGGGTGCCGCGCAGCAACAGCGCACAGCGACTGCGGGCGCTGCACGGGGCGTTCACCGTTCCACCCGCCCTCTCCGAGGCCCTCGCCGCGGCCGCGGGACCGGTTCTGCTGGTCGACGACTTCACCGATACGGGGTGGACCGTGGCCGTCGCCGCGCGGTTGCTGCGCCGATCCGGTGTTACGGCGGTGTTTCCGCTGGTCCTGGCCTTGCAGGGCTGACCGGTAGTCACCATGTGAGACGGAGACGGGATCTAAGCGGCGGAGGGTCAGATAACAGACAGGTCGACAAAATGACCGTTGCCGCCTGCGTGTGCGACAGGAACAATTGAGTCTGGATCCCCGCATCGGCTCTTGGAGCCCCACGACCGGCATGCCCTCGCACGCCCGGTCGCGGACGCATACCCGAAGGGAGGACCGTGGCCATCGGCTTCGCTCCGGAAACCGCTTCCGTGAATTCCTCCCGCCGTGCCGGACGCCATCGCACCCTGGAGCCGGCCGAATGGACGGCCGCGGGCATCCCCCTGCTGATCAACCCCCGCGAAGTGGTCACGGACCTCCACACACGCCACCTCCCGGCCCCGGGAACCGCTGTGGTCGCGGTCTACTCCCCGGACGAACGGCTGACGGCCAGCGCGTCCTTCGCGCAGCGCCCCGGCGTCACCGACGGCTGGGAACGGCGCAACGCGATCCTCGTCCACCTGCGCCGGATCACCGCGGACGACCTGCGGCGGCGCAGGCCCGTGCGCACCGCGGTCCTGCTCGTCTGCCGCGACGGCGGAGCGGGGTGGACCGAGGTGGACGGTGCGTGGATGTGGGGACTGCGCGACGCCTGCTCGCTGTACGGGCTGCGCCCCGGTTCGTACATCACCCTGACCGAAGACGGCTGGCGGGTGCAGGGCGAGGACCGTTCGGGTCGTTCCCCGAACGCGACCTCCTGGTCGGCCACGAGCCGCGGCGCAGTGAGCCTGCGTCCCAGTGGGACGCCGCCCCTGCGCCGCGCGGCGGCGCGCTGATCAGGCGTTGACGCCGAGCAGCGCGTTGATCCGCTGCGGGTCGCCGCAGACGACCAGCAGGGTTCCGGCCCGCGCCATCGCGGAGGGCAGGACACGCGCCACGGTCTCGTCGGAGCCGCCGTTGACGGCCACGACCACCACGGGCCGGCCCTTGGCGCGGTCGGCGTCGTGAGCGGCGTAGAACACGTCGTCGCCGGCGTCGTGCTGGGCCCAGTAGGACGTCTCGCCGAAGCTCAGCTCGTGGGCGGCCCAGGGGTGCTGCTCGCCGGTGGTGAGCACCAGGACCTCACCCGGAGCGCGCCCGCTGTCCAGCAGCAGGTCGACGGCCTCGTCGGCGGCGTCGAGGGCGCCGTCCACCGAAGCGGGGATGAGCTGGATCTGCGCCGACGGGCCGGACGGGACGGAGGCCACGACCTCGGCGTCCCGCGGCGAACGCTGCTGCGGGGGTACGACGGGTCCGCGGGCCGGACCGGCCCGCCCCCCCCAGCCGGCGGCGCGCCCGAAACCAGTGGGTGTGGCCGACTGGACTACGGCCCAGTGGACCAACTGCCCGTCGCTAACCGATGACACTGATGGACAAAACTCAGCAACGAACTAACCAGAACAAATCGCCGAAGAACGCCGGCAGAG
>NZ_JARAVO010000349.1:0-7066 GCF_033792805.1 Streptomyces sp. PA03-1a | reverse complement strand
GGTAGGTACGGGCGGTGGCGGCGCTCCCCACCCCCGTCAGCGCCGCCACCGCCCGTACCTACCTGGCCTCGCTCAGGGTCGCCACCGAGAACCGCACCGGATACAACCGCGACCTGTTCCCCCACTGGATCACCATCAGCGGCGCCTGCAACACCCGTGAGACGGTGCTCAAGCGCGACGGCAGCGGCGTGGTCACCGACTCCTCCTGCGCCGCCACCAGCGGCAGCTGGTACTCCGTCTACGACGGCGCCACCTGGACCGCCGCGTCCGACCTCGACATCGACCACCTCGTGCCCCTCGCCGAGGCCTGGGACTCCGGCGCCTCCGCCTGGACCACCTCCCAGCGGCAGGCCTTCGCCAACGACCTCACCCGCCCGCAGCTCATCGCCGTCACCGACAACGTGAACCAGGCCAAGGGCGACCAGGACCCGGCCACGTGGATGCCGTCCCGCACCGCGTACGCCTGCACCTACGTGCGCGCCTGGGTCCAGGTGAAGTACTACTACAACCTGGCGGTCGACTCCGCCGAGAAGAGCAAGCTCAGCAGCGTCCTCAGCGGCTGCTGACGGTGCGTCCCGGCCCCGCCCGGCCGCCGGGACCGCGGCCCGGGCGGGGCCGGGAACTCACGCCTTCCCTCCGACGTCCACAACTCACGACGACGGAGGGAAGGCCGACCGCCATGGCAGAACTGCGCCTGGGCCCGCTGCTGAGATACGTGGACGAGGACACGGCCACCGTGTGGGTCGAGGCGGACCGCCCCGCCACGGCGACCGTCGCCTGCGAGGACGGGGCCACCGGCAGCGAGCGCACCTGGCAGATCGCGGGCCACCACTACGCGATCGTCACCGTGACGGGGCTGCGCCCCGGCACCTCCACGCCCTACCGCGTCCTCCTCGACGGGCAGCAGGTCTGGCCGCTGCCCGGCTCCCCGTACCCGCCCAGCACCATCCACACCGCCGGGCACGACGGGGACGGCGGGGAGGACGGACAGCCGCTGCGCGTCGCCTTCGGCTCCTGCCGCTGGGCCGCGCCGCCCCCGGACGAACCCGACCCCATCGGCCCCGACGCGCTGGACACCCTCGCCCACCACATCGGCTCCGGCGACGCGCCCCGCCCCGACCTCCTGCTGCTGCTCGGCGACCAGATCTACGCCGACGAGACCTCCGCGGCCACCCGCCGCTGGCTCGCCCGGCGCCGCGACCTGGACGAGCCGCCCTGGGACCAGGTCGCCGACTACGAGGAATACACCCACCTTTACTACGAGTCCTGGCTCGACCCGGACATCCGCTGGCTGCTGTCCACGGTGCCCAGCTGCATGATCTTCGACGACCACGACGTCATAGACGACTGGAACACCTCCCACACGTGGCGCAACACCATGCGGGAGACGGCCTGGTGGCACGAGCGCGTCACCAGCGGCCTCACCTCGTACTGGGTCCACCAGCACCTCGGCAACCTCACCCCCGCCGAACTCGCCGCCGACAAGCTCCTCGCCGCGGTGCGCGCCGCCGAGGACGGCACGGAGACCCTGCGCGCCTTCGCCGCACGCGTGGAGGCCGACCCGGCGCACACCCGCTGGAGTTACCGCCGCGACCTCGGACGCACCCGCCTGCTCATGGTCGACTCACGCGCCGCCCGCGTCCTGGACGAGCACGACCGCGCCATGCTCGACCCGGCGGAACTCGACTGGCTGCGCCAGAACGTCCGCCCCGACGGCAGCTTCGACCACCTGCTCATCGGCACCTCCCTGCCCTGGCTCCTCCCGCACGCCGTCCACGACGCGGAGGCGTGGAGCTCCGCCCTCTGCGGCGGCAGCCGCGGCCACCGCTGGACGCACCGCGGCGAACGCCTGCGCCAGGCCGGCGACCTCGAACACTGGTCGGCCTTCCCCGACTCCTTCGACGCCCTCGCCGGGCTCCTCACCGACGCCGCCGACGCCCCCGAGGCCCCCGCCACGATCTGCGTCCTGTCCGGCGACGTCCACCACGCCTACACCGCCGAGGCCCACCGGCCCGGCACGCCGCTGCGCTCCCGTCTGCTGCAACTGACCTGTTCGCCGGTCCACAACACGATCCCCGGCTTCATGCGCCTCGCCTTCCGCTTCGCCTGGACGGGCCCCGCCCGGCTCATCGGCCGCGCCCTCGCCCGTCACGGCCGCGCCGGCACCCCGTCGCTGCGCTGGCGCAAGACGGGCGGCCCATGGTTCGGCAACCAGCTCATGACCCTGTCCCTGCGCGGCCGCGCCGCCGCGCTCCGGCTGGACCAGACCCGGGCCCCCAAGGGGACGGCACGGCGGGCGGAGTTGGTGACGGTGATGGACACCCACCTCACGACGGACTGAGCAGGGACGCGTAATCCGAGCAGAGGGCCCCGCGCGGCGCGCGGGGCCCTCCGCCGTGGTGCGTGCACCGGATCAGAAGGTGCTGGTGCTGTTGAACCTCGCGGTGGACCAGCGGTAGCCGAGGACGGTGAGGCCGGCGCACCAGGCGGCGGCGATCCACCCGTTGTCGCCGATGCCGGTGCCCAGGAGGAGGCCACGGAGGGTCTCGATGGCGGGGGTGAAGGGCTGGTACTGGGCGATGGGCCGGAACCAGCCGGGCATGGAGTGCAGGGGCACGAAGGCGCTGGACAGCAGGGGGAGCAGGATCAGGGGGGTGGCGTTGTTGCTGGCGGCCTCGGCATTGGGGCTGACCAGGCCCATGCCGACGGCGATCCAGGTCAGTGCGGTGGCGAAGCCGACGAGCAGGGCCAGGGCGGCGAGCCATTCCAGGGGGGTGGCGTGGGTGGAGCGGAAGCCGATGGCGACGGCGACGGCGGCGACGAGGACGACGCTGAGGACGGATTGCAGGACGCTGCCGATGACGTGTCCGACGATCACGGAGCCGCGGTGGATGGCCATGGTGCGGAAGCGGGCGATGATGCCTTCGGTCATGTCGTTGGAGACCGAGACGGCGGTGCCGATGGTGGTGCTGCCGATGGTCATCAGGAGCAGGCCGGGGACGAGGTAGGCGATGTAGGCGGAGCGGTCGGGGGTGCCGCCCGCGATGCCGGCGCTCATGGTGTCGCCGAAGACGTAGACGAACAGCAGGAGCAGCATGATCGGGGTGAGGAGGAGGTTGAGGGTCAGGGAGGGGTAGCGGCGGGCGTGCAGGAGGTTGCGGCGCAGCATGGTGGAGCAGTCGCGCAGGGCGTGGGTCGATGTGCTCATCGCAGGGCCTCCGTGGGCTGGTGGGGGACGGTGGCGGTGTCGCCGGTGAGGGCGAAGAAGACGTCGTCGAGGTCGGGGGTGTGGACGGTCAGCTCGTCGGCGTGGACGGCGGCGGCGTCGAGCCGGTCCAGGAGGGTGCGCAGGTCGCGTTGGCTGCCGTCGCTGGGCAGTTGCAGGGTCAGGGCGTCGTCGTCGCGGGCCGCGCCGGGCAGGGCGGTGGCGGCGTGGTGGTAGGCGGTGGGGTCGGTGAAGCGCAGCCGGATGTGGCCGCCGGGGATGAGGCGTTTGAGTTCGTCGGGGGTGCCTTCGGCGGCGATGGTGCCGTTGTGGAGGACGGCGATCCGGTCGGCGAGTTCGTCGGCCTCCTCCAGGTACTGGGTGGTGAGGAAGACGGTGACGCCGCCGGTGACGAGTTCGCGGATGATCTGCCACATGGTGTGGCGGGAGCGGGGGTCCAGGCCGGTGGTGGGTTCGTCCAGGAAGATGATGCGGGGGTCGCCGACCAGGGTCATGGCGATGTCCAGGCGGCGTTTCATGCCGCCGGAGTAGGTGGCGGCTGGCTTGCCGGCGGCCTCGGTGAGGTCGAAGCGTTTCAGCAGCGCGGCGGCCACCCGCCGTCCCTCGGCCTTGGACAGGTGGTGCAGGTCCGCCATCAGCAGCATGTTCTCCTCGCCGGTGATCAGCCCGTCGACGGCGGAGAACTGCCCGGTGACCCCGATCGCGGCACGCACCGCCTGCGGATCGCCGGCCAGGTCGTGGCCGGCGACCTGGGCCTGCCCGCCGTCGGCGGCGATGAGCGTGGACAGGATCTTCACCGCGGTGGTCTTCCCCGCCCCGTTCGGACCCAGCAACGCGAACACGGATCCGGCCGGGATGCGCAGGTCGATGCCGTCGAGCACGGTCTTGTCGCCGTAGGACTTGCGCAGACCGATGGCGGAGATGGCGGCGGGTGAGGCGTGACGGTCACCTTGCCTGGGCGTGGGCATGACAGATGAAGCCATGGGGCCCTCCATTCGAAGGCTGAAGTGGGTGGGGGCCGGCGCGGGTCGGGGTCGTGGTGCTCAGACCCGGGCACGGCGGATGTCGATGTTGCCCCAGCGGGTCCGGGCGTGGACCTCGACGGTGTCCTCGGTCGCCTCCGGGGTCCCGGACGCGGTGAGCGTGTTGCGGACCTGCCCACGCTCGGAGCTGACGTCGAGCCAGGCGGCGGTGCCCTCGCGGACGCCGACCTCGATGGCGCCGTAGGAGGTCTCCAGCTGGACGGTGCCGCGGGCGACCTCGGCGACGCGCAGGTTGCCGTGGGCGACGGTGGCCGTGACCGAGCTCTCGGCACGCTCGACGTCGACGTTGCCGTGGGCTCCGCGCACCCGCAGTTCGCCGAGCGCGGCGCCGACGGTCGTGGTGCCGTGCGAGTTCTTCAGGACGGCGGGACCGTCGAGGGTGCCGACGCGCAGGCTGCCGGAACTGGTGGTGATCTCGGCCGTGCCCTCGATCCGGTCGACGGTGATCGAGCCGTGGGAGGCGGTCAGCTGCAGCGGGCCGGTCGTGTCGAAGCGGACGTCGTTGGACGAGGTCTTCACCCGGACCTCGCCGAGCCGGCCCTCGCCGAGCACCTGGGTCCAGGAACCGGTCACGTTGACGCGCGAGCCCGTGGGCAGTTCGACCGTCACGTCGACGGCGCCGCTGGGCCCGATGAGGTAGCGCTCCTTGGTCCTGACGGTGAGGGCGCCGTTCGCGTAGGTGACCTCGGTCTGGCCGGCCGCCCGGACGTCCTTGTCCCGCTTCGGGTCGCGGGGCAGCACCTCGACGACGGTGTCGGGGCGGTCGCCCGCGGCGAACCGGATGGAACCGGCGCCGACGTGGGCGGTGACGGAGATCGGTTCGGGGGTGTCGAAAGAAGGCATGGCTGTCCCGTCCTCTTGGGTCTTGGGGTCGTCCCCGCTGGTGGGACGTGGTGTGGGTGACGTGGAGCGGGTGCGGGTGCGGGCGGGCCCGGCTAGCGCACCCAGCCCGTGAAGCTCTGTCCGATGGTGCGGGTCTTCTCCGTCGTACGCTGCTGCGGGCCGCCGTCGACCGCGGCCGACACGGCCCGTACCAGCCACGCGTTGACCGACAGGCCCTCGCGGTTGGCGGCCTCCTCGGCGCGGGCCTTGAGGTGCGCCGGCAGGCGCAGGTTGACGCGTGCGGTGCCTCCCTCGTCGCCCTCGGCCGGGGCGGGGGCCGGGGCCTTGAGCGGTTCGACGGGCGCGTCCACCCGGTCCGCGGGGCCGCCGCCGGTGGGCGGCAGCGTCACCACGAAGTCGGGGTCCAGCCCGCGCAGCCGTACGTCGACCGAGCCGGGGGCGAGTTCTCGGGTGATCTCGTCCATCGCGGCGGAGAGCACGTTGAGCATGGTCAGGCGGGTCGCCGACTCCAGCGGAGCGGTGAGCCGCTCGGCCAGCTCGCGGGCATCCTCCCCGCCGGCTTCGGCGGCCACCGCGAGTTCACGGCGGAGGGTGTCGACATACGGGGTGAGGTCCATGACGTCATAGTGGCACCACTATGACGCCATGCGCAAGCCTGAAGGGTGCCGCATGGTGCCCACCCTGTGGTGTAGCCGCTCTGACCTGGTGAAACGTGATGACGGTGGCCTGAGCCATGATGATGCCACATGTGCGCGATGTGCCATGGATGGCGCTGGATGGTGCTACGTGGCGCCAGATGGTGCCACCAGGTAGTGCCAGGTGGCGCCAAGAGCTGACGCCGCCGGTACGCCCGCCCCGCGATCAGCCCGCGCGCTCCAGGGTGACGGTGCTGCGCACAGGCGTGGCCCGCCACATGGCGGCCAACTGCGGGTAGGACCGGATCAGGCGGAGCGTCTCCGCGAGCGCGGCGGTCCTGGGCGCGCCGATGGCGTGGTGGTCGAATCCGGTGTCCTGGAGGCCCAGGTCGTCCAGTTCGGCCCACGCCGGATCCTCGGCGCAGCAGAGCTGCAGCTCAACCTCCCAGTACCCGGGTTGCCGGTGGGGGTCGTCGCGGTTGCCGCCGGTGTCGTGGACCGCGAGCAGCCGCCCGAACGAGAGCGCGGGCAGGTCGTCGTTCCAGTCCCACCGGCCCCATGCGGCGATGAAGCCGTCGCCGTCGGCCTCCTCGACGCCCTCGACCTCGATGGCGAGGAACTCGGCGAACGACTGCCAGGCCGCGTCGACGTCGTGGACCGCGCCGGGCGCGGCGCCGTGGCGGCGCAGGATCCGGGCCAGGGCCTCGTCGGCGGATCGCCAGGGGATGGGCACCGGGGGCGCTATCCCTCGTGCTCGTCGAGCCAGAGGACGATCCCGGTCACACCGCCCAGGATGGCCGCGACGCCGGCGCGGACGGCCGCGGCGCAGCGGGCGGGGGTGAAGGTGGCGGGGTCGTACGTCGAGGACATGCCCAGACCCTCACCGCGGAACGACGCGCCGGACCAGTCGACGGCGGTGACGTTGGCGGTGGGCTCGGCCAACTCCGCGCCCACCACGAGGAACTGCTGGGAGAGGTGGTTCGGGGTGACCGTGGCGAGGGGGTCGATCAGGTCGTTGCCGGCGCTGACGATGAGGTCCGGATGCATGTCGAGGGCCCGGGTGACGTCGGACAGGAGGTCGGCGGGGTGGTCGGTGACGACCGTCCTGAGGTCGACGTGCTCGGCCTCGGCCCACTCCTTGACCGCGGTCGCCAGCGCCTTGGCGGGGCGGTCGTCGCCCGCGGTCAGCAGGACGACGCGGTAGCCCTCCGAGGGGTGGACCCCGGACCTGCCTCTTAAACACATCCCCGACCCCCGGGACCCTCTCTCAATCTCGATGGCCGTTTTCTGCTTGAAAAAAAAAACAAAACAAAGAAAGA